>DCUM01000168.1 GCA_002327255.1 bacterium UBA2214
AGCGTCGCGGATGTCAGCTACAGCCCCATCACCAACGAATTCCTGGTCGTCTACGGAACCAACAAGGGACTGGTACTCGGCCAGCGCGTCAATCACCTCGGACAATTGCTGACTAAAGACGGTTCTGCAGCGCCTGCCAACAGCGCCGCAGCGCCTTTCACCATTTCCGATCAATTCAAGAATGGTCCCGATTGTCTGCAGGCCAAGGTGCAGTTCAATTCCGATTTTGGCACGCCCCAGGAAGGCTGGTGCGAAGCGGAAGTCATCTGGAAGGGCATCCATCATCCGGATCGCATGGACAATGACGTCTGGGGGCAGCGCATCGGTTTCTTCAGGGAGGGCGACAAGTTTGTCGCCAAATACGTGAGCCTGACGGGCGATACCAGTCTGACGGATCGCTCCAATCATTCCATCAGCAACCAGAAAGACTTTGTGGGCGTGGCGGAAATTGCCTATAATGAAAAAGATAATGAATTTCTCGTCATCTGGGGCGATCCCAGAAACAAAGGCTGGGCCAAACAGGACCTTTATGGGCAACGCCTCTGGGTGCACGGCACCCGGAACGAGATGACCTTTCTCGCCGATGATCGCGTCAACACCGTCACCGATAGCGAAAATATCCCCTATTTTGTTTCCGGCGACCGCTACGAAGGCAGTCTGGTGGGCATAGCCCATGGCGACAGCCGCAATGACTTCATGGTGGTCTACACCTACGAAGACCCGCTGCTGGGAAGAGAATCGGACATCATGGGTTTCAGGGTTCATGGCAACTGGCCGACCGGTGTTACGGATAGGAAAATGCAACCCGATCAAGTCGTCCTGCACGCCGGCTATCCCAATCCCTTCAATGCGTCCACCCGAATTCGTTTCTCCACGGAGCGTGACGGCGATCTGGCGCTCAGAGTCTTTGACATCAACGGACGCGCCGTGGCGACCCTTCTCCAGGAACATAAATCAGCGGGAGAACATCAAGTTGACTGGCATGCAGACGGGCGTCCGAGCGGCGTCTATGTGATTCAACTGCAGGCGGGGGATGCCGTGAGAAACCAAAAAATTCTGTTGATCAAGTAGGAAGCGTCCTCTGCCTTTTTATATCGCCGGCTTTGGTGAAATAAAATATCCCGGTTCCTCTTCTCCGGCCGCGAAACGGGCCTGAATCCGGGGAGCCGGGATTTTTTCACATCAATTTTGGCCTTACGGGTGCGGCGGCAAGCGCTTTTCCCGGAGCGGCGCTTCGCAGCAAAGAATCACACTGACGCCTGACCGTCGTGCGCCAACACGGAGTATGCAGCAACGCCGTGCACTCCGGCGACAGCAGCATTATGGCAACCGCGCAAATTTCCTGCTAGCACTCCGGCACACGATAAATGCATCCCTTGCGTTTTCTCAGCGATTCATTTTTTTACGGTAGCAGAGCTGTTTTTCAGCGCCATAATGGGGCAGACTGATGACGTAGGTGCATCCTTTTCCAGGCTGATTGTCCACACTCAAGGAACCACCATGGTCTTCGACAATCTGGCGGCTGATGAGCAGACCCAGTCCGATCCCGCTCTCTGAGCCGGTAAACGCGGGTGAAGAGAGCAGTTCCAGATCCCTCTTCTCGAGTTCCGCTCCTGTCGCGGCGATGAAGAGTTTCACCCGCTGCGCCTGTTCGTCGAAGAGCAGGGAGATGTGGAATTCGCTAGCCGCACCCATTTCCAGGGTATTCAACAACAGATTATAGAGGATTTGCCGTATCTGTGCGGGACAGGCGAGAATATCGGGGAGTTTGGCGGATACCTGCAGATTGAATTGAACGCCGCGTCCGCCATAGAGGGGTTTGAGCAACTCTATTATTTCATGCGTCATCTGGGGCAATGAACAACGCAGGAAGCGCGTGCTCGTGTCAGCATGACTGGTGAGATTCTGGGCCAAATAACTGGCACTGGCAAGAATGGGCTGTAACATATCAAAGCGGGCGACAATTTCCGCAGGATTCTCACCATTTTGCAGCCAACTCCTGGCCAATTCCAGATTCCCCGCGATCACGGACAAGAGGTTATTCAGCTCGTGGCCGATGGGTACCGCGAGACGGCCGCGCAGCGCGATTTTGTCGAAATGAAGCACCCTGGCTTGCATGTTCCCGAGGTGACCGGCCAGCAGTTGTTTGCCCTGCGCCAGTTGGGAATGCTGCAGGGTCATGGCGATCAATTCTGTCCAAACCTGCGCCATGTGGAGATTCTGGTTCTCATCGCGCGGTTTGCCTTCCATATAGAGGATGCCAAAGAGATTCTTCCCGGCAATAACCGGGAAAAACCATTTGCGGCAGACGGATCCGGATGCATTTTCTTCAGGGATCGTTAACTGCTGTGGTTTTTTATGGCGCAGGACCTGCTGTATGATCATGCGATGATCGTTCAGCAATTGATCGGCGGTGCCCAGGCCCCGCATCAGTGAGACATTCAATTTTCCATCCTGATTGCGCAACAGCAGCATGACGCGGTCGGCGGGAATCGTCTCGACACAGGCATCCATCACCTGGCCGATGACAGCGCGGAAATCGACGGCATTGGCCAGCGCATTGAAAATTCTTGCCAGTCTGGGCAGTAATTCCGCCTCGTCCTGCTGTTTTTGCAGGGCGTTGTTCAACTCTTCCTTGTGCCACTGTGCCAGAAAATTTTCCAGGATGCGTTCGGCATCCCGGGTCGGATCATCATTCAAGTGCTCAATGCCATCGTTTCCGATATACATAGACGTCTCCACTGGGGAAAAAGGTCAGAATGGTAACTGCCACCCGGTGTGACCATCTTTCGCCACACTCTTCATACCACCTGTGCCCCATCATTCCTGCCCTTCAGCACGCTGTGCAGGTCTCATTTCTTGCTGATCTCAAAATGCAATTCCCGTGCCATCTATAAAGTAGAAAACCTCTTGAATCGTTTGCAAATATTTCGTAATTATAAGAGAGAACGATTCGATTTTTTTCACCCGGTTCGCTGGAGAGGAGGCGGTGATGAAACGCGTTTTTTTATTGCGGCACGGCAAGGCGGAAGCGCAGACGATGGAGATCATGGATCCGGACAGAAAATTGGTGGCCCAGGGTGTGGAACAGGTGCGCAGAATCGCCAAATTTTTGCGCAAAAAGGGTTATCAACCGCAACGCATCATCAGCAGTCCGGCGCGCCGGGCCCACGAAACCGCCCTCCTGCTGGCACAAGCCATCGATTATCCGCAAGCGTTGATCCAGAGCCAGGTATTACTCTACAGCGGAGAAGAGCATGATTTGCTCACCCTCATTCAAAATCTCCCGGACGAGCTGGAGACGGTGATGCTGGTGGGACACAATCCGGTTTTTGAGACCGCGGCGAACCGGGCCGTGGGGGGCGGTGATAACCACCTGGCGACGGGCAGTGTGGCCATTCTCGATTTCGAAATTGCACACTGGCGGCAGGCCGTCTTGCGCACGGCCCACTTCGCAGGCATCTTCGCGGGCAAACCAAAAGAGGCGGCCGATGGTATGGTTTTTGCCGTGGCGCTGGCGCTGGAAAAGGCACTGGAACAACAGGGCCTCTCACTGGATCTGGCAAAACGTCAGATTGTGGCGCGCCAGGCGGCGCGGCTGGTCAATAAATTGCGGCGTTGAACACGTTCACCGCGGCCACCAGGCGGTCAATACCCGGGCCAGTTTCTCATATTGCCCTGAATGGTTGTAAAGCTGCCCGGAGACGCGCAAAAGGCGGTGAGGCGGTTTGGGATGATAGATCACCGGAACGTCGATGCGATCGACCTGGAATAACGCTTCCTGAAGCGGTTCGACATACCAGGGCGGCACGGGATCGGGAAAATCATCCGCATCCGGCAGGGGCACGGAGGCCAGGCTGCCGATCATCTCCTCCGGGCAGGGCGGCTCGATCTGCAGCGCTTCACAGAGCAATTTCCGCGCCGCAACGGTCAACGCGTGATTGCGCGCCATGATTTCAGGCCAGCCCCCCGGCACCAGGCGTTCCATATAATCCAGGGCATGAGCGACGCAGAGGTAGGCGCTGCTATCGATGGTGCCGGCCCAGAAGAATTCATGATGGAAAGCGGAAACAGGCGGTCTCACCTCCGCAGCGACGTGACTGATGGGCAGGGGATGGATGTCCGCTTGACGCATTTTGTCGACATAGAGAAAAGCCGCTCCCTTGGGGGCGCAAATCCATTTATGACAGTTACCCGTATAATAGGTCGCACCGAGTGCACGCAGATTCAAGGGGATCATCCCCGGGGCGTGGGCGCCATCGACCAGGGTCTCGATACCGCGTTGCGCAAAGGCGCACACCAGTTCCTCAACCGGAAAAATGAGGCCCGTCGGGCTGGTGACATGATCGATGAGCACCAGGCGCGTGCGCTCCGTCGCCGCCGCCAGCATCGCGT
>DCUM01000194.1:0-6369 GCA_002327255.1 bacterium UBA2214
CGAGATCTTCCTTGGTGCGCACCGTCTGATCGAGGCTCTCGAGCAGAAAGGCGAGTCCGAAAGAAAAGCCAAGTCCCAATACCAGGCCGAGAAACAGGTTGCGCGGGATGTTCCTCGGAATGGGCTGCAGGGGCAACGCCGCCGGATTGATGATGCGGATGCTGCCCGCGCCGGTGGCCGCCTTGATTTTGGCCTCTTCGTGCCGCTCGACGAGATAGTTGAGCAGATTCTGATGAACGGTCTGCGTTCTCTTCAAGCGGGCCAGTTCGATGGTTTTTTCCAGCATTTGGGGGCTCTGCCGCCGGTACTCTTCACGCAGGTTGCTGTAAAATCGCTCCTGGTTGCGCAGGGAACTCAGGTTGATCTGTTCGACCACCAGTCTTTGGGTGAGCACACTGCGCAGCTCTTCCGAACGCTTATCATCGGATGGCAGCGATGCGGCGGTATGAGACATCACCTGGCGGCGCAGGTCCCCTTTTTTACTTTCGATCTGCGCCTCAAGGCGTTTTCGGGCGGTGGTGTCGGCTGTTGCAGAGAGCGACATGGCATGACGCTGATCTTCCAGGTTTGCCAATGCCCGCCGGGTTGCGGCGATTTCAGGAACTTCCTCGGTCGAAATCAGTCCGGCCGTGATTTTGCTGTTTCCGCTCAGCTGATGTTCCAGTGATGCGAGGTTGGTCTCTGCGAGGCGGCGCTGGGTTTCACTCTCCGCGATCAGGGCCTCGACCTGGGTGACCTTGCTCATCATCCCGCCATCCTGGCCCACGAAATAAATTTCGGCGGCGCCGTCGAACTGCTGCAATTCCCGCTCCGCCTGTTCGAGGCGATCCTGGGCGGCCTGGCGCTGTTTGTCGATGAACTTTACAACGTCCTGGGCGCCTTCCAGTTCGATCTGCTGATTGCGTTCCTTGAAAACATCAGTGGCAATCACCGCCACCCAGAAGGCCACGTCGGGCGATCCGGCGCGAACGGCCAGTGACATCAGGCCGGAGTCTTCGTTTTGGGTCAATGCGAGTGAATGGATGGCTTCCAGGATAGTCTCTTTGAGTTCCTCGGTACTGGAGTGCAGGGAACTGTCCAACAGGGCGCGCTGCAGTACCTGATCGACATAAATCTGGCTGGAAATAATCGACTGATAGTATTCGAGTGGTTTGCCGCGCTGCATATCCCAATAGGCGTAGGGGGAGTAGCGGTCGAATCCGACTCCGGAGCTGTTGATACTCTGGTCGATGGTGAAGGTCGTTACAGAGCCGAAGATGGGTGGTCTGGAGAACTGATAGACGGCGGTGCTGACAGCGATCGCCGCAAAGGTGAGGAGGATGAGAAGTTTACGTCTGAAGAAAAGGTCAAGGTAATCCCGGAACTCCCAGACCTTGACCGGATTTTTATCATTGGGTGTCATGCAGGTCCCCTACAACCTTCATTAGGCAATTAAACTCATTAAAATCATCCAAATGAATCCCCCCCCAGCACGACAGGAACTGTTTGCCGGGGTACTGATCATCGATGTCCGATGCAAAAAGAGGTAAGCATGTTCAATAGTGATTGCGGGATGCCTAAAGGGAAATGTGCTCAAGCTCACAAACAACAATATAACGCATAAATTGATACAATACAACATTTATTTTAATTTTTAAGGCGTTTGCAGATGCATGATCCGTCACCGATCTGGAATTATCCGGTGAAACCGGTACATTAAAATATGATGCAATGGGTGTCTGGTTTGCGGGGTAACGCCGAAGCCGGGACAGGCTCATCGACTTCGCGCATTTTTGAAAAAGATATTGTGAACGGCTCTGAAGAAATAACGCCAATCGGTTCGCCAGGGGTGCAAAAGTTTTTCCTGAAAATAGCGCCGTTCTGATTCGATGATCTCTTGCAAAGAGCTGGGCATATCGGCATAATAAGGCGGTATCAGCCCCGGTTTGAAGCGGATACGCAGCTCCTGGAGGTCGCGCGGATAGAGGCTGAAATAGTGTTCGCTCAGGGCGCGTGCGCCAAAAATCTTGACATCGCCATGCACATAGTTATAGAGCTGGGGCAGCTCATCGAGCCAGTACTTGCGCAGCACTTTTCCCCAGGAGGTCAGCCGGTAGTCGTCCCTGAATTTGCCATTCTCATCGAGGCGGTTGGTGCGGTAGACATATCCCTGGATGTATTCGGAATAGGGGTACATGGTGCGAATTTTATAGAGGGTGAAGAGGCGTCCCTGATAGCCGATCCGGTTCAGCTTTACCAGGAGGCCATACGCCGGATTTTCACCGCGGACAGCGGGTTTGTCTTTCTGGGCGATGAACACCAGTTGGGCATCGAGTTGTTCCGCGGCCAGAACGCGAAATCCGCAGTAGGAGAGCCGTCCCAAAATCTCCGCTTTGGATAAAAGGCGGTTTCGGCCTTTGGAGAGGGCGAAATAGAACTTTTTGAGCCAGGGCGTCTTGGGAATGACGCGACGGTAAATAAAATCCAGGAGATAGAGGCATCTGGCCATGTACTTGGGATACTTTTTATGAAACAGATCCATGCGGGTCTCGATGGGATCGACAACGCCGATGCAGTAGCCGCCGTGAACCAGCTTTTTATGGACAGCGAACAGATAGGTGTTGACATGGCGGATGTCGTTGACGCGCTGCAGGTTGATCACCATTTGCAGGGAGCGCGCCGGCAGTGCCTGCACCTTCTCCGGCTCGGGTGTGTTCAAAATGGTGAGCGAGGTGACTTCAATCGGATCCAAATCACAATATTTTGCAATGAGATCAAAAAAGGGTTTATTGTTCGCTTCGAAAAAATGGTGCAGGCGCCAGCGCGCCGACTCCTGGAATGAGGCAGCCGGGGTGACGATTAATTCCTCCTCCGCGAAAAGATGATTGATCTGATCCAGATCGGCATGTTCGTCCTGAAGTTCTGTGACGGAGCGGATTTGCATCCAGACGGTAAGGATGACGATTTCGATCAGCATCAACAGGGCTACGGGCGCCAGCAGCAGGGTGCGGGAAAAATGGAAGAGCTGAAAGGAGTAGATCATCAGCGACGCGGCGGAAGCCATGATGAACGTCGATTTGAGGATGGGTTCGAGTCCGTGAAAGATATTGGGGGGTGTGCGCTTTTCGAATTTTCCCGTCCACTGCGCGCTGAGCAGCCAGAAGCCGAGCATGACAGCGAGCGTCTGCCAGGCGCGCGTATCCAGGGCGACCGTATCGTATTTGATGTAATGGACCAGAAAGAAGAGAAAGAGATAGAGTTCCAGATCCGCGATCATGAAAGCCAGGGACCAGGGGCGGTGCGACCGGGCCGCCTGGTTGGCCTCGATGCGGCGATGGAGCTGCGGATAGTAGATGCCGGTTACAATCAATTCTACAGCCAACAGGATGGCGTATGTGCCCAAAATTTGCAGACGCTGAAAATCGTATAGACTGAGCAGCACCACCGTCAGGGAAGTTATGAAAAGCATTAAAAGGGTGTTGCGCGTCAGTTTGATGAAAATGTCCGAGTAACCAAAAACGCGCCGCAGGGAAAATTTGTCTTCGGCCAGCACCAGCAGGAGCCAGACGCCATTCATCAGCAGAAGCAGCTTGGCGTAGGATGGGTGCAGATGCAGAGTGCCGTTCACTACAAAATAGAGGCTCAAATAGATCAGATTGAGTGAAAACCAATCCAGGAAAATTAATCCACTTTTATGCATTGGGCTTTATGTGTGTTTGAGTCAGATTCGATCCCTGCATCGACTTGCTGCAAGTTGCCGTCTGGACGATACCGGGTGCAGCTGCAGCAGCGGCCATCTTTTCAAAGAGATCGATCATATATCGGGTAACATCCATTTTATCATTCAACATCTGTCGCCGGCGATCTTGCCACGCCTTTTTTCGAGCTGGCTTATTCAACAGGTACTCGAGCGCCTGAAGCAAATCATGCGCCCGGCCGGTTTTAAATCCCTGCGCAAGCTGATAGCGGTGCTCCAGTTCTTCCAGATAACCAATGCGGCCGACGAAGTCATTGTATCGCAACGCCGGCGTCCCGAGCACAGCCGCCTCTGCTGTCATGGTTTGGCTGTCGCCGATATAAATATCTGCAAACGCAAGCGCGTGATGCATGTCCAGCGGCGCAATGCTGATCCGGTATTTTTCGAATTGCGTCTCCAGCGGCCGTTCTGAGGTGATATAGATTTTACCGTGCGGTTCGAGCATCTGGATGATTTTTTCCACAAGTTCCGAATGCAAACCGGAGATGCCAGCGTCATGATGGGCTGTCAGTTTCGCAAAACGCAATAAATAAAATCGCCGCCGTTCATCGTACAAATGATGGACCACATTTTCGTCCGGGTGAAAGTAATCCGGATGCAGGTAAGCCAACTCATGATATCCGGCATAGTGGATGGTTTTTCCCTCCCATTTGCCCGTTCGGCAGCAGTCTGGCGCAAGAATATGGGAACAAAAGGGATAGACCGTTTTCGAAAACAGCGGCACAACATCCCAATCGTCTTCGTTGACGGCAATCGCACTGATCCCCCGCAACCGGCCGACATGGGCAATCTCCACAGAAGTGCCTGCCATGAGATGAGGCCGGAACGTGCTGGTGTAGCTCCACAAGGCCATATCCCGTTTGAGCATGCCCCATGCAATGGACAGTTTATTGTCCTTGCGTCCTTGGGGAAGAATATTGACATACCCCCAGCCGCAATCCTGCAAAAGTTGTTCCAGGACATCCTTTTTTTTTACCAGAATCCGCACCTCGTGGCCGCGCCCCCGCAGACCAGCGATGACGTATCGGAACAAATGAAAGTGGGCCGGATGACCCAAATAAAACAAAAACTTGAAATGCTCTATTCTGTTTTCCTGATTCACGCTTACCGCTGAAGCAGGATTTTCGTTCCGCTGTGGATCGATTCGATCGCCTTGAAAGTCGCCGTCATCGATACGAGTATTTCATCAAAACCGATTGGTGCTGGCACACCATCCTGGATCGCCTGCAAAAACGCTTGAACTTCAGCGGCATGCCCCTTATCGCCATTGCCCTTGTGGATTTTCCTGGCCTGTTCTGAAAATATGGTCAATTTTTGGAAATCCTCAAAATGAGCAACGATACCGCCGCAGTAAACCTGAATCTCTTCCTTGGGTACCAGTTTGCTGCCGTTGGAAAAATAGCAAACCGATGCCGTACTGCCGTTGGCAAAACCGAGCTGTATTACCACTGTATCATCCAAAAGCGGTTGGCTTCGCATGGCTTCGGCGGATACGCTGGTGATGGGCGCACCGGCCAAAAACATGGCCAGATCGATGAAATGACATCCCTCGCCCAGCAGGCGCCCCCCTCCGGTTCCCGGATCGTGGACCCAGTGATCCGGCGGCACGACACCCGCATTGATGCGATAGATGATCGCTCGAGGCACATCAGCAGGCAGATTCTCTTTCAGGGTTTGCACCAGCGGCGCAAAACGGCGGTTGAATCCCACCATCAGCCGCCCTTTGCTGCGCCGATATGCCTTTTCGATCTGGTGCAGTTCCTCTTCGCCAAGGCATAGCGGCTTTTCCACAAAGACATTTTTATCAGCTTTTAACCCCGCCAGCACCTGCCGCGCATGGTCCTGGTGCCGGGTGGCTATGAACACGGTGTTGATGCGAGTGTCCTCAAATACCTGGCGTTCGTCGCCCTCCGCCCTTTCGAAACCGTACTTGTCCGCCACCGCCCGCGCGGCAGCGGGCATGCGATCCACCACGCTGGCCAGCGTGCCGATTTGGGCTTTTTTCAATGCCGGCAGAAGCACATTCTGCGCGAAATTGCCGGCGCCGATAAAACCGATGACAGGATCAGCAGGGATATATTCCTTGCTGGTTCCCCCGGATTGCTTTCGCTTTTTTTCTGACTGCTTGACTCCCTGATCAAAGTCTCTGGCCGTATCATACTGAAGCAGTATACCGGTATAGGGCTCTTTCTTGTTTAAAATCAGATTATATGCTTCCGCTGCCGCCGCAAACGGAAAGACGTGGGAAATCAGCGGCGCTGCATCGATGCGTCCGGCAGCCAGCAGATCCAGATAGGCCTGCATGTTGCGCTGCTCGGTCCAGCGCACATAGCCGATGGGATAATCGATTCCCTTTTCTTCATAGACCGGATCATAGCGGCCCGGGCCATAGGAGGAAGACATGCGCAGATCCAGTTCTTTGCGGTAATAGTGGGTGCGGCTAAAGCCGGTGGGCACGGCGCCGACGATGACGACCACGCCCTTTTTGCGGCACAGCGCGCCAGCCAGTTCCACGGGATCCAGTGACGACGTCCCGGCCGTAATGATGACAGCATCGGTGCCGTGACCGCGCGTTGCGTGCAGGATCGCCGTTTCCATACCGGGGGTCGAGCGGGACCAGGCGCGGCAGCCCA
>DCUM01000194.1:6437-8139 GCA_002327255.1 bacterium UBA2214
AGGGCGATGGCCGCCACGGTGGCCAGGCTGGCATGGGCGAGGTCCACTTTGGGGGATGCCAGAGCGCAAAGATTTTTGCCGATCGTGACCACTTCGGCATGTCCGGCGCCGCCGCAGGCCACCGGATCATTGACGCGGAATTCGCGCACGCCTTCGCCGACCGCCGTGACGATGCCGCTGCAGCTGTAACCCAGGGTCGACGGCGCCTGCAGCTTGTTGCGAACCAGGTCCACAGTATTTTTCAGCCCCTGGGATTTGGCCATGCGCAGCACTTTTTGCACCTCGGCGGGTCTTGATTTGGCTTTGCCGAGCAAAGAGGCGCGCGCATCGCGCACAGTGCGGCCTTCGGTACCGGCGCTGATGGCCGAGTAGTGTACGCGCACCTGCACCTGGCCGGGGCCTGGAGGGCCATAGGGTGCATCGAGAAAATACATTTTGCCGTTTTTGAGATTCTGTACCAGTTGCTGCAAGGCTCGATCCTTTACCTTTTTTCTTGAATCTGTTGTGCTTCTTTTAAATTATGATCATCATGAGGCATTGAGGACAGTGAGAAAGACAATTGGTCAACTATTAATTTATCTAAATCTGCTCCTTATCTCAATTGTACCTCTATCTATTTGTTTTTTTTTTGAATTAATATAGAGACAGAAAAAACCGGGAAATGCTTTCATGGCCGAGATGAAGCGCTTTGTAGCGTCGCCAAGGCCAGCATCATCCAGGCCTGAGACCAGCGCATATAGGGAATGCGGTTGGTGTACCATCGGTGTTTCTGATAATAAAAAAAGCCGCGCCGGTCCTGCATATGCTCGATGGTCCATTTTGCGATGGTGTGTGCGAAGGGCAGATAATCTTCGTGGAGATGCTGTAATTTGCAGAATGTGATAATACCTTGCGCCTGGTGATGGATGTCCACCGGCCAGATATGCGGCAGTCGCCATTTGCTTCGTCCATCAGGTAAAAACTGCTGGTGCCGATAGAATGCCGTCCCCTTCACCAGAGCCGTTTGATATTTTGGCGCATCCAGGTTACAAAATCGTATCAATGAGTGCAGCGAATCGAGGATGAATCCTTGATGGAAATCGATCTGATCCCGTTCCACTCCGGTCTGCATATCGAGGCTGTAATTCCAGTGTCCATCGGTATATTGATGCGCGATGACAAAATCGACCGCACGAGTGATCAACTCCTGAAGCTGCGCATCAGGTTGAATGGCATATAGTCGAGCCAGCACCTCCGCCGCCAACAGGCTGGCGTTATAGCAGCAGTCGCGCTTAACCGAAGTATAACTGAAACAGAGCCCCGCGGCGGTCTCTGTACGAGACAGCCTGGAAAGAACGAACTGCGCAGCTTTTTTAAAAAGTTCGATGGCACGGGGATCGTGCGTCCGTGAAAAATAATCATAAATCCCCTTGCTGACGAATCCCGTGACAACCGCAGAAGGCGTTCCCGCGGGCAGAAATTTTTCCGGATTGGCCCAATGAAACGGATAGCCCCAGCCCCCTTCCGGAGACTGATTTTCGCAGAGCCAATCAAATATTTCCCTCTGCTGAATCCACGCATTTTCATCATCCATCAATCCATATGCGGAGAGAAATAGCCCCATGGCTTTGGCGTTGCGCATTTTAGGTATGCCCATCAGGGGCCGGAAATTGAGTGGATTGCGTTTATGCAGTTGTACCAGCACCGCCGGGGCCCATTTGCC
>DCUM01000050.1 GCA_002327255.1 bacterium UBA2214
ATGTATCGACGCAGTCGAGGCACTCCCAAAAAGCCTTCCGTTGTTCTTTTTGGACAGCCCTATTTTTTTCGGCCGTGAAGGTTATTACTCAAACTACGTCCGTGCAAGCCGCCGCGACCCGCCTGACAGCCCTTTCATCGGAATTAAAACGGCCATCTCGTATTACCCACCCACAGCCGAGCGGAACCCAGCCATCACCTCCGAAAGAGAGAGAATATCATTACCGGTAAAACCACCGCGTCAGATTTAAATCCCCCTCCTTCATGCCAATTTCGCTTGCCTCACAATTCCTTTTTCACTATTATAAAGATCAAACAAGCCAACGCTAAAATCGCAGGTATGGATAAATCATGTCACAGGTGACCATCTCCCCCATCCGCGCCCATCATATCAAATCGTTTCGCGATACCCTGGACGCCGTCGCCCGGGAAAAAAAATACCTCGCCTTTGTCGAAGCGCCTCCTTTGGAAGCGGTGCGCCAATTTGTCCTCGACAACCTGCGCCGCGACATCTCCCAGTTCGTCGCCATGGATGGCAAACGCGTCGCCGGCTGGTGCGACATCCTCTGGCCGGAACTGCCCGGCTTCACCCACTGCGGCCGCCTCGGCATGGGACTCCTCCCCGCCTGGCGCGGACAGGGCATCGGCCGCCGTCTGGCGCAGACCTGCCTGGCCGATGCCTGGCACAAGGGACTGACCCGCGTCGAACTCGATGTCTATGCCTCCAACCTCCCGGCCATCCGGCTCTATGAAACGCTCGGCTTCCGCCTCGAAGGAAGAAAGGTCAATGCCCGTTTCCTCGACGGCGTCTATGACGATATTCTTTTTATGGCTCTTGTAAAACCGGACAAAATATGACCCATCGTTCCCCCCTTGCGCTGCAGCCCATTCCCGTGTGGCAATCGCTCGCCTGGTTTGGCGGTGCCGCCCTGCTGCTCTATGTGCTGACGTGTTGGGGTATCCCGTTTTGGAGTCAATGGAGTGGCTGGCCGGTCATTTTGAGCTGGTTTTTCCTCGGCGGCGCCGGCGTCTTTGTGCCGCTCTTCATCGCCGCCCTGACATGCGCGCGCCGTGACAGTCGCTTTACAGACATTTCCATATGGCAGCGGCTGCAGCTCCGCGCCCTCAACCGCCGCGACGCGCGCTGGTTCGCCTTCGGATTTGTCGCGATCGCCGTGACCACCGCGGCCGTCACCTGGCTGCTGCAACAACTCCCCGCGGCGCTCGGCATCCCCATTCCCGCCCATCCCGCACCGCCCTTTCTGCCCTTCACCGGATTCGAACCGGGACAGCACTGGATGCTGCTGCCGTGGCTGCTCTTCTTTTTCTTCAACATCTTTGGCGAAGAGTTGATGTGGCGCGGCTGCCTGCTGCCGCGGCAGATGGCCCGGCATGGCCAAAACGCCTGGCTGGTTAATGCCTTTCTATGGACCCTCTTTCATCTCTCTTTCGGGTGGTATCTGCTTATCATGCTCCTGCCCATCCTCTGGATCATACCCTACGCCGTGCAAAAATGCCGCAACACCTGGGTGGGCATCCTGCTCCACGGGGTGTTCAATGGCGGTGCATTCCTCGCCCTCTCCTTGCGCTTACTCTGAGGCGGCGGTGATTTTACGGGAAAACCAAATCGAATTGCTGGCCCCGGCGCGGGATCATGAAGCGGGCCGCGCCGCCATTGATGGCGGCGCCGATGCCGTCTATATCGGCGCCAGCCGCTTCGGCGCCCGCGAACAGGCCGGCAATGCGCTGAACGATGTCGCTGCATTGATAGATTATGCCCACCGCTATTGGGCCCGCGTCTATATCACCCTCAACACCCTGCTGCGCGATGATGAAATCGAAGAGGCCATAGCCCTCATTCGGCAACTCCACGATCTCGGCGCCGACGGCCTCATCATCCAGGACGCGGGGCTGCTCGCCTGTGATCTGCCGCCCATCCCCCTCATCGCCAGCACGCAGATGCATAACCATACCCCGGAGCGCGTCGCGTTTCTGCAGAGCTGCGGCTTCCAGCGCGTCATCCTCGCCCGCGAACTCGCTCTGGCACAAATCAAAGCCATCCGCGAACAGACGCAGCTGGAATTGGAGTTTTTCGTCCATGGCGCCCTGTGCGTCTCCTACAGCGGGCAGTGCTACCTCAGTCAGGCCATCGGCGGCCGCAGCGGCAATCGCGGCCAATGCGCCCAGCCGTGCCGCCGCCGCTACCGGCTCATCGATGCCTCCGGCAAGACCATCACGGACTGGAAGCATCTCCTCTCTTTGCGCGATCTCAACCTCTCCGCCCACCTCGGCGAACTCCTCGATGCCGGCGTTACTTCCTTCAAGATCGAGGGACGCCTCAAGGAGAGCGGCTACGTCAAGAACGTCGTCGCTTATTACCGCCAGAAGCTGGACCGGCTGCTCAACGAAAAGCAACGGCGCCCGAGTTCGTCCGGATCAACGGTTTTAGCCTTCCCCCCCGATCCGGCGAAAAGTTTCAACCGCGGCTTCACCTCCTGTTTCATCACCGGCCGCGGTGAGAATCTCACCGCCTGGGCTTCGCCCAAACACGTCGGCGAAGTGATGGGCACGATCGAAAAAATCGGCCCCGACTTTTTCACCCGCAACGCCGGGGCTCCCATTCTTCATGCCGGCGACGGCCTGACTTTTTACACCCCTGGTGGTGCACTCCAGGGCACGCGCGTCAACCGTACAGCCGATGAAAAGACTTATCCCGATCGCATGGAAGGCCTGCAAACCGGAACCAAACTCTATCGCAATCTCGATCATCACTTTGTGGAAATGCTCAGGAAGGATCGCAGCGCGCGCAAAATCGCCGTGCGGTTGCACTTTGCCGAGACGCCGCAGGGGTTCATCCTCAGCGCAACCGACGCGGACGGCAACGCGGTCTCCGCAGAGAGGACCATCGCCAAAGAGGCGGCACGGGACCCCGAAAAAGCACAGCGGACGATCGCGGCGCAACTGGCCAAAAGCGGCGCGACGATATTCGACATCCAGAAGGTGGAAATCAACTGGCAGCAGCCCTGTTTCTTCCCCGTGGCGCAGATCAACGCCTGGCGCCGCGAGGTGCTGGAAAAGCTGGAAGCGGAGCGGCTGCAGCACCATCCGCTGCTGCGGCTGTCACGCGCCGACGCAGGCGCCGCCTTTCCGGAAAAACACCTCGATTTCTACGGCAACGTTCTCAATCGCAAGGCCGAAGCCTTTTACCGGCAGCACGGCGTCGAGACCATCGCGCCGGCCGCGGAGACGGGCCTCTCTCTGGCGGGGAAACGGGTGATGACGACGAAATACTGTATTCGTGGAGAACTGGGATTTTGCGGTGCGGGGCTTGCGCGCAAAGGGTTCAAGGAGCCTTTGTATCTGCTCGATGAGGATGGCCGGAAGCTGCGCCTCGAATTCCGCTGCGAGGCGTGTGAGATGGATGTCTATTTTCCGGAATAATACACTTCCTTTTATAAAAGAGGATTTTGGGGTGTTTTGGAAGGCCTCTTTTTGGAGTGTCTCTTTTT
>DCUM01000142.1:0-22715 GCA_002327255.1 bacterium UBA2214
ATCTTGTGGACGAAGACGCTGTCGACGCTCATGGAAAGGACTTCGACGCCCAGTTTCTGAAATTCCGCATATTTCTCCGCGACCGCAGAGACTTCGGTCGCTCAAACAAAGGTGAAATCACCGGGGTAGCAGCACAGCACCACCCATTTGCCGAGCAGATCTGACAACTTGACACTTGTGAATGCGCCTTTATGGTAAGCGGGCGCTTCAAAATCGGGCGCTTTTTTTCCGACCATGATCATTTGTTTTACCTCCTTTTGCGGCGATGAATCCGGTGTCGACTCTGTTTTGGGGGGTTCTCCAACAGGTCCGCCCGTGGGACGGGCGCAACCGACCGGTTTTTCGGCCATGAAATGCCTCCTTTGATTAGGCGTGAAAGGTCCGGCGACATTTGATCGTTCCTGTTGTCTAAAAGTACATAAAATTATCATTTATGCAAAGACAATAAATGACCCGTTTGTGTGACAGGGCGGACAAGGCTTCTGTTTGGCATCCGATAAAATTTCCTTGTATTTGGCGGACGGTTTGGTTAATTTCATTATATTGAGTCCATTACAGGGGAACGCATCCCTGGCCAGGAAACACACGACCTGCCTGTGCTGGCCGATGCGGTCGTCTGCAAAGCCGGCGCGCGCATTAAAAAAAGATTGAGGTCATGAATAAAACACTCGCTATCCTCGCTGCAGGAATCGGAAGCCGCTACGGCGGCATCAAGCAGATGGAACCCATTGGTCCGTTCGGTGCATTTATCATCGACTATTCGGTCTACGACGCCATGCGCGCAGGTTTCAACCGCGTTGTATTTATCATTCGCAAAGAGATTGAACACGCTTTCAGAAAAACCGTTGGCAAGCGTCTGGAAAAGCACATCCACTGCGTTTATGCTTTTCAGGAAATTGACGATCTCCCGGCACCCTTCCAGGCGCCCCGGAATCGCAGCAAACCCTGGGGAACCGTCCAGGCTCTGCTCGCCTGCGAAGCGCTCATCCACGCGCCGTTTATCATCATCAATGCGGACGATTATTATGGCCGGGACGCTTACCTTGTCCTCTCTGAAGCACTGGATCATATGCAACCGCAGGATGCGGTTTACGCCATGGCGGGCTTCAAGCTCAACAATACCCTCTCCGACTATGGCACGGTCACGCGCGGCATCTGTCAGGCGGACCCGGAGGGTATCCTCACAAGTATCGTGGAACAGAGCGGATTGCAGATGGAAAAGGGTGCCGTGCGCGTATCGGATAGCGAAACGTTATACTTCACGGGCGAAGAACTGGTATCAATGAATTTCTGGGGACTGACGCCGACCGTTTTCCCGCAGATGAAAAACCTTTTCGTCGAATTTCTAAGCGCCCACATTGATCATCCCAGCGCGGAATTCGTGCTGCCGACCGCCATCGGCTCGCTGGTAGAGCGCGGCACGGCGCAGGTGCGGGTTTTGCCCACCAGCAGTCCCTGGTTCGGCATCACCAACCCCCGCGATCGGGCGGATGTGGAGGAGAAGATCAGAACGTTGATCAAAAAAGGGGGCTATCCGGAGAATCTGTGGGGAAAAAGCGTGTAAACAATCACAAAGAACAAGTTCTGGTACAAGGCATCCGGCGCATCGCGATTAAAAAGGGGCAGGCTTATGGAGTATCAATGGGATGTTTTCATCAGTTATTCCTCACATGACAAGCAGTGGGTCCTGAGGCTGGTCACTGCGCTTCGTGCCAGGGGGGTGAATGTTTGGTGGGATGAGGCCCTGCTTTCCGGCGAAGGATTTGTGCCAAAAATCGAAAAGGCCATTGAATCGAGCAGAGCCATGCTCGTCGTGGTCTCAAAAGCCTCATCGGAGTCACCGTGGGTCAAGGAAGAATATGCATATGCGTTGCGACTTGACATTGCCGCGGACCGGATGCGGCTCATCATACCGCTGAAAATCGACAGCACAAAAATATTGGGCTTTCTGGGGGGGCGGCAATATATCTCGTTTGAAAAAGATGAAGAATTCGATTTGCGCGTCTCGCTGCTGGTTGACCGGCTGCACAACAAGCACCCCAGCATCTCTGATTTGGGCATCCTGCAAACATTGCCTTCGCTGGATAAAATAATACGAACCGCTACGGAAAGTATCATCATCTCCGGACATACCCTGGACAAGTTTTCAACAGATGCACACGTCAACACCGCCCTCCATGAATGCTTTGAACTCGGCAAACGCATGACACTCATCCTCGTAAATCCTTTTTGTAATTATGCAAAGGCACACGAACCCTTTCATTTGCTCGAAAGCCACAGCCCCTCTTCAAAACAGATCATGGGCACGATCAGCACCTTGAAATCAATCGTTACGGCCAGTGCCAGCTCTGCCCGGCAGTTCAATGTCCTGCTCAGCAATTACATGCCCCGGTTTCGTACCATTCTCGTCGATGATTCCATCATGTACATCAGCCTGTATATCTATGGCGAGGATGTCGGTGCCGCCCCGGAGGTGATGCTCAGAGCATCCGATCAGGGAACCGCTCTGCAATGGTTTGGTACCATACGTGAATCATTGAACAAACTGAGAGAATCGACAGATGTCACCTATCTCATCAAAGAGGGCCAATACAATGAAGAGTGGGAGAGTATCCGCATTCGCGATATGATCATTCACTGTCCCGGCAGGGAATGCTGCAGAAATCCCGCCAATTGCTGGGACGAAGTGCGCCATGTGATCCTGGGCTATCCCAAGGAGGGTGTGCATCCCCTAAACACAAAATATCTTGTGCCGCATGACCAGGAACCCGGCACCTACAAACTCTCCGAAATTTCTGCGGATTCAGAATTCCTGGACAAACGGATTCATTTTGACGACTGGTTGCACAGGGTATACACCGACGAGCTGAAATTAATCAAGTCACATTACCCCAGACTGTTGGTGCACAAAGACGAAGAGGAGATATTCAACCAGCTCAAGTCGGCACTCTGCTTCGTTCCGCCCATAGGCAATTCACTCATCAACCAGATTTGGATTCAGGAGTATTCCGATATCATCAGAAGATTTATTTATACCATACTCGCCGGTGATCCCGAACTGAACCATAACCTTTATCCGGAATTGACTTACGCCCAGGAAGATTTTATCCTGCGCGTGATCGCGTGGATAGAAAGGGAAAAACAACCGGACTTGAAATCATGGCTGCATTTGTCTGTGGCGGCCGGGTTGCTCGGCATAGATGTAAAGCCCAATCATGCGGCAACATCAGAAATCAACAGAAAATTTGCAATAGCGCTCGTCCGTGAGGGAGAAGATATTGACCTGGCCGTTCATCGGGTTGCGAACGCACTGTGGAAGGCCGCCAAGAGCCCGTGCCGTATCGATGCCTCGGAGGCGTTTCTCAGCACCATGGAGATACACAAAGGAACCGATGCATCCATAGTCTCCTTTCCGGACGACTACCTGGAGACCATTGTTCTGCTCAAGTACTATCAAGAACTTTTAAGATCATTTCCTCGCCTCAGAATAAACTGTGTTCCCCGTTCAGCGAGATGCAGCAATGATGCAAATTATCAGGATGTTGTCGGACTGGTGCAACACTTCCCGAATCTCAATAATAATCCCAAATTTGTTGTTCATGGCAATGGCCCGAAGATAGGCGGCATTAATCCGCACAAATTGCACCCCGATATCATCCGGTTGATCGATGAAGCGGTTGCCATAGACGTGAGAGGCGCTCGAAGTTATGAAATGATGCAGGGCATCTATCCTGAAACCTATTTTGGATTCATGGTGTGCAGGGAGATCAGCGAGTCGGTCATCGGCTATCCGGCAAAAAAAAAGCCCTTTGTCTATATCCGGCAAAAAGGAGGACAACACTCCTTCCAGGGATTCAGATCCCGTCATTTGAGAATGGAGGATGGTATCAAGGTGGCCGAAGTCGCTGCGAAGGATAACGCCGCTCAGTGGGAAGGGGGGCACCTCGCGAAAAAAAGCGATTGGTCCAATTCAAGAAGAGAAAGGTTTCGGATTCTGCATGAGTTTTATGGCCAGAATGCCCTGAATTTTCGAAACCGTTTTGGCGCCCTTCTGGAACAGGAAGTGCGCGATACGCTTGACAGGTTCAGGGGCAGGGTACTGGTTTTGGGTTGTGGATCAGGAAAAGAGGTCAAATTTTTGTCATCCCGCCACCAGTGTGATGTATGGGGAACTGATTTCAGTCCGGAGGCCATCGCCATCGCAAGAGGTGAAAACAACGAACTTCGCCATCGCTTCATTCTGGAAGACCTCTATAACCTGGACTACATACTAAAAAGTGATTTTGATGGCATTGTGGCCAATGCGGTTCTTCTGCATCTCCTGCACAGAGATGATCTCTTCATCATCCTGCAAAAAATGTTTAATCGGCTAAAACCCGGAGGGATCGCTTTTATTCGCATCATCGAAAAGGAGGGATATCAGGAAGAGATGGATGATCACCTCTTCTCCTCAAAAAGGTGGTTTGTGTACTATACGCAAGAGGAATTCACGGTGATTGCCGAGCGTGCCGGCTTTGTAATTGATGAACTTTTACGGTACCCCCACTCCGAACACAGGACACAAGGTGTTTACTGGATTCACGGCTTGATCAGACGCCCGCTGCAAGAATCCATCAACGAGCACATGAATGAAAATACCAGGTGAAGCTGACCTGACGGCGTTCATTTTATCGGCCCAGAAGCAGGGCAGATGCTTCATCTGATGGCTGCGGGTGCGCGCAGGGAAGCCGGTTGCGAAGCGCAGCGCTGTGCCCCTGTTCAGCGGTTCGGACTAGAACTTGGGTTCGAAAATTGGCGCACCCTGGTTAGACGACTGTAATCCGGATGCGGCGACGGGAGGGAGGTTCATGCGAACAGGACTATCCGGGCGCGGAATAAAAAAAGGAACTGGAGTCTCCAGATCCTTTATGGTGCCGGGGGCGGGAATCGAACCCGCATGTACTTGCGTACGCTGGATTTTGAGTCCAGTGCGTCTACCAATTTCACCACCCCGGCGCAAATCGGCAAAAAATATAATCATTTGCGCCGCCAAAGTCAAGAAAAATTCATTTTCCTTGCTTTTATGGCAGAATTACTTATATTAGAGGTTTTAATAAACATGCAAGCATTCACGATAATTATTGGAGTATACCATGGCCAAGCTATCCATCGATGATCTCAAGATGAAGGGCAAACGCGTCCTCATCCGCGTCGATTTCAATGTGCCCCTCAGCGATGATAAAAAAGTCGCCGACGACAAACGCATCGTCGCCGCGCTGCCCACCATCCGAAAAGTCATTGCCGACGGCGGTAAAGCCATCCTCATGTCCCATCTCGGACGCCCGGACGGCGAAAAGAAACCGGAATATTCGCTCAGGCCCTGCGCCGAAGCGCTCGCCAAACTCCTGGACAAGCCCGTCGCCTTCGCCCCGGATTGCATCGGACCCGAGGTGGAAAAGATGGTCGCCGCCCTGCAGGAGGGGGATGTCCTGCTGCTGGAGAACGTCCGCTTTTACCCGGAAGAAGAGGGCAAAAAGGCCGGCGTGAAATTGAGCAAGGAGGAGCGGCAGTGGTTCATCGATGCCCTGGCCAGGCTCGGCGATCTCTACGTCGACGATGCCTTCGGCACCGCGCATCGCGCCCACGCCACCATGGCCGGTCTGCCCCTGAAACTGGGCCAGGGTGCTTCCGGATACCTCATGACCAGGGAACTCGATTATTTCGCCAAAGTGTTTGACAATCCGCAGAAACCCCTGCTCGCCATCCTCGGTGGCGCCAAGGTCAGCGACAAGATCATGGTCATTGAAAACCTCCTCCACAAAGTGGACAGCCTGATGATCGGCGGCGCCATGGCCTATACCTTTCTCAAAGCCAAAGGTGTGGCGGTAGGCACCTCCCGCGTCGAGGCCGATTTTGTCGAAAAGGCCAAAGAATACCTGGCCGCGGCCAAAACCAAAGGCGTGACCCTGCTGCTGCCCGTAGACCATGTCGTCGCCGCGGAATTCCCGGAAGGTGGCAAGGAGGTGCAGGCCACCATAACCTCGGGCGAAGCCATTCCCGACGGACAGATGGGCCTTGACATCGGCCCCAAAACCATCGATCTCTATTGCCAGGAGATCGCCGCATCGAAAACCATCATCTGGAACGGCCCCATGGGCGTCTTCGAGGTGCCGGGGTTTGAGAAGGGTACTTATGCGGTGGCCAAAGCCATGGCCGAGAGTGGTGCGGTGACGGTCATCGGCGGCGGCGATTCCGCCAGCGCCGTGAAAAAAGCCGGCGTGGCCAAACAGATGAGCCATGTCTCCACCGGCGGCGGGGCCAGTCTCGAACTCATGGAAGGAAAGATGCTCCCCGGCGTCGCGGCATTGACCGATAAATAGTTCCCTGCCAACACAGAAAAGCCTGCCCGTGCAACCAACCGGCAGGCTTTTTTATGGATCTGTTTGCGGCTGCTTTTTTCGGGGCGGTTATTTAAAATGGCGGTCATTCTCTTTGATACACCGCTCCGCAGTCCTGACACCGCCAGGAAAACGCACGTGCACCGAGCCGAAGGTAAAACCCCCGGAAACGGTGCTGCAACGTCATCAAAAGAGATTTCCGAAGGTCAAATAGATCGCCATGTCATTCCAGGCCGAGCGGCCGATGTCGAGGGCGCCGATGAGCTCTTTCTTCCACTGCACATGCACGCCGATCCCTTCCGCGAAATGCAGATGCTTGAGCTTCTTTTCATCGTTGCGCAACCAGACTCTGCCGCCGTCCGCGAACAGGTGTCCGTAAAAGGTGAGTTCCTGTTTGAGGAGGCGCAGATCCATCATGCGCCAGCGCAGTTCCAGGTTCATGAGTAATTTGCTCGGACCCACGAAGAGCAGTCGCGGCACCCCGCGCATGCTGCGTCCGCTGCCCAGTCCCTCAAAGCGTTGATAGGAACTGCTGATCACCGCCATTTCGTAAAAAGGGGGGTACCCCGGCATGTGCTCCAGCAGCAGGCGCTGCGCGTAGACCAGGCGCGGCAGCAGTTTGAAATAGTGGCGGTCGGTCAGGGTGATGCGGGTATAGTCGTAATCACTGCCCAGCAGTTTCACGCATTTCTCGATTAAAAGATCGCTCCAGTAGCCGGAAGTGGGCATGGCCTCCTGGTCGCGACGGTCAATGACCAGACCGGTGCGCACGTAATTGCTGTAGCCGCCCGCCATGCCGGCCTGGGGTTGTTCGTGGAGGAGATTGGGGGGAGGGTAGGCACTGAGTCGCGTGCGCACCAGCGCCGCGCCGGCCAACAGCTTAACATGGCGATCCCGAAGGGGCCATTGGGCATTGATGTAACAGGCGCTCCAGCGGTGTTTGTAATTGTAATAGACGTCGGAGAGAAAATCGGGCTGCTCAGGATCGGCGACTTCTTTGCGATAGTCCGGGCGATTGCCGAGACCGTAAAAATCCTCGAGGCCGAATTTCTTGTACTCCAGTTTGATATCCATACGCGTGGCGGGTCCCCAGATGTGCGGCATATCCAGGAAGGCATAGACGTCGCGTTTTTCTTCGGTGGTCTGGGCGGCGTTGATGAGCAAATGCCAGCGATACGGCTGGATGTTGCCCTTGCCGAATTGGTAGAAGAATAATTTGCCGCCGTATTCCCAGCCTTCACCGCTGCTGTAACTCAGGCTCGGCACCGCGGCGAAAGCCAATCCTTGTGGAGGTGATTGCCCCGGAGAGCGGGAAGTAATCATAACCGACAGCAAAATCCCCAGCATCAAGCCATAGAGATATTTTGTCACAAAGATCCTTTCCTAAAGAAAATAACCCAACGAAGCGAAAATTACATTCGCCCGATAACCATCCTTACGATGTTCAAACCATCAATCCTCGAGGCAAAAGAGAGAGTGACTAAAAATGATACAAATTTTCTGTAACAAATGCGCAGACCATTCGTAAAAGAGAGTGTTGGCTGTGCAATTCGCCTGAGCACATTGCACCTGCAATTTATCAACTCTCAGGCAGGAACGCAACTTCTTTTTAAAGGTTTTTCTTTTAAAAAAATAGTGTTCAAAAAAAATACACTTGCTATTTGACTTGTATTGTCGTATATTAGTAAAGTATTTCGAACAGTCGTAATATCTATCGAATGACTTCAGGCCGCATCGGGGTGACGGCGCCTGAAGACCAGACGCGCATCCGATCAGACGCTGAAGAAACTCCGCATCCACAGAACTTGCCTCATTTGCTGCATTTTGTATCTGCTTCCTTTACAGACCCGGCATAATCAAGCATCCCTTTTCAACACCCATTCAGGATGACGCCGCAGTGCGTCGTCTGCACAATCATATTCTGCGCAAAACGACCCGCAAAGGAGGTGAC
The DNA here is from genome assembly GCA_002327255.1 of bacterium UBA2214. Classification (GTDB taxonomy): domain Bacteria; phylum Zhuqueibacterota; class Zhuqueibacteria; order Residuimicrobiales; family Residuimicrobiaceae; genus UBA2214. The sequence continues at coordinate 8,329 of DCUM01000142.1, forward strand.
GGCCAAAAGATTCGTTCCCTATTAATCCCTATTATCCCCAAGGTTATTTCCCGCCTGAATAATAACCTTGAATCCCAATTAATCTGTGAGGAGACAGTACAATGGGACAACAACAATTGCTGCTTTTGGTACTCAGCGTTATCATTGTCGGTATCGCTGTGGTGGTTGGCATCAACATGTTCAGCACGTCCGCTGAATCCGCCAACCTCGAAGCCGTGACCAACGACCTGATGCATTTTTCATCCCTGGCCCAGCAATACTTCATCAAACCAACCAGCATGGGGGGCGGCGGCAACAGTTTCTCCGGCATCGCCATGAAACACCTCGTCCCCAGTGTGGGTGGGGGCACGGAATATGGTAATGACAACGGCACCTATGAAATATCAACGGCCGGAACCGATTCCACAGTGGCATTGACGGGCACGCCCAAACGCGCCCAAAACACAGTTACCGTAACGGTTTACAAAGACCGGGTGAAAACCGTACTATCTGACTGATTCTCGGCGTGTCATTGGGAATCGTCAAAAGAGCGGAATAGGGGCCCCTGCACGCCGGGGGCCCCTGGTTCGTCTTTCCGCCGCAAGTGACCGGGACGGAGGCAAGTGGGTGTTATGGCGGAGTTTCGTTACAACGGCTTGAATGCGCAGCAAAAACGCGTCATCGGCTATGTCGAAGCCAAATCCAGACGGGATGCCAGGAACAAAATAGCCGCCCTGGCGGCACATCATCATTTTACGCTACTCTCCCTGCAGAGAAAGGCAACCTATCTCTATCGGGTACGCCGCCTCGATGGTCAATCCCTCAAGGGGGAGCAGAGTGCCTATTCCCGAGAAGAAGTCGAACTGGCGCTTCGCCGCCTCGGATTCGAAGATGTCCGCGTCCAGAAAATGATCTTCGAATGGCGTCTCAAACCGCCGTATGCCGATATCATCACCTTCATCCGCCTCTCCGCCGATTTGCTGCGTGAAAAACTGCCTTTTGATGAAATCCTCTCATTGCTCGAATCGGACATGACCAACAAGACCATGCGCAAGGTGATTCATTCCATCCTCAGCGATCTCAGGGACGGCAAGGATGGCGAGGAAGCCTTCGGCAAACAAGTCTATTTTATCGGCAAGTTCCCGGCCAAGATGCTGGGCGTCGCCTCCAGGAGCGGCAATATGGCGGAAGTATTCGAAAATACGGCAAAATTTCTTGAGCGCGATTATGAATTCCGCAAGAGTCTGCGCAGTGCGCTGCTCATGCCGACCGTGACCATGGTGGTGCTGTTTGCTTCGGTGATTTTTTATGTCGGATACATTTTCCCCAAGACGGCGGAACTGTTTCTGAGTTTCGGCTCCCAACTGCCGCCCATGACCAAAGCCAGTCTTGATCTCAGCCACTTCCTCACCCGTAACATCTACTGGATCGTCGGTCTGGCCGTGGCGATTCCGGTGACGCTGGTACGACTGGCCATGACCCGGAAAGGCCAGCTCTTCGTCGGCCGCTATTTTATCAAATTGCCGGTCATTGGCTCCCTGATGCACAAGACTTCCATCGAAATATTTTGCCGCGTTTTCCATTCCATGTACAGCGGTTCCGGGGAGAACATCGAGGTCATCCGCACGTCGGCGGAAGCCTGCCGCAATAAATACATCGAACAGAACATCAAGGAGATCACCATCCCCCTGATGGTGCGCGACGGCGCTTCGTTTGTGCATGCGTTGAGACAAGCCAGAGTATTCACCGAGAATGCCCTGTCCCGCCTCAACGCCGGGGCGGAGTCCGGCACGCTCAAACGGGTCAGCCTGCAGATCGCCAACTATTATGAACGCGAAACCACCTATCGCATGAAAGCCATCATCGACTGGATTCAGGTCGTCATCGCCTTTCTGATCCTGATCGTCATGACGCTGCTGACGGTCGTCTCTTCGGAGACCGCCGTATTCCAGCCAAAGTTGCCGGGGATGTAGGCCATGGCGTATCGTCCGCAAATATCGACGGCTCTGCTGGATAAACTGGCGCAGCAGGATCCGCTCTTCACCCGGGAGAAGCTGAACAAGGCCGTGCACATCCTCGAAAGCGCTCAAAGTCCAAGATCGCTGGCGGACGTGCTGATCCACGACCTCGCTTTTGATCGCCATTGCGTCTTTCAATCGCTGTGCCGCATCTACGCCTTTCGCGAAATCCGTCTCAGTCCCGCCTCGCTCACGGATGGCTGGATTGAATTCATGCAAAATTTTTATAAAGCACTCGATTCCCGCTTGCGCGAAGAATTTCTCAGTCACAAAATCATCCCCTTCGGCCTCAGCGAAAAAGGTCGCGATGTTCGCATTTTTGTCTGTCCGGACCCCCTGGAGCGTGAAATTGAAAAGCTGATGCTGCAGGCCGGGATCAAGAAATACGAAATCGCCTATGCCCGCCTTGAGGACGTCACCGAAGTATTGTTGAAAATCGCACCCACAGAAAATGAATTTTTGAAACTGGTTCAGGAAATCACTTCGGAAGTCGATCTCATTGAATCCGACGAGCAGGAGAACAGTGTCGATGAGGACGAACTCACCGCCGCCGTCAACCAGAGTCTGCTCGTCAACCTCTTCGAAGGCTGCCTCATCGAGGCGGTCCGCAAGGGCGCCAGTGACATCCACATCATCCCCAAAGAGGGCAACATCACTGAAATATTTCTGCGCGTCGATGGACGCCTGGCATTGTGGCACCGTCAGGATGGCGTCAAACCGGAAGCCTTCCTCTCGGTGGTCAAAGACCGCAGCAAAAATGTCGACCGCTTCGAATGGGAGATGGCCCAGGACGGATTCATCCAGAGAGAAATCGACCGTTACCTCATCCGTTTCCGTGTTTCGATCCTGCCCATCGTCTCTTCGGCGCTGGCGCGAAAATTCGAAAGTGTCGTCATCCGTGTACTCGACGACCGCAAGGTGATCACCGATCTGGTCAAGCTCGGTTTCGATGGCTATGCCAAGAGCGAATTCATCAAAGCCATCCATAAACCGCAAGGCATGATTATTCTGACGGGTCCGACCGGCAGCGGCAAAAGCACGACACTGGTGGCCGCTCTGGCGCAGGTCATGACGCCCGAACTGAATATTCTCACGGTCGAGGATCCTGTCGAGTACAATATTCGCGGCGCCCGTCAATTGAAGATAAATTCCAAGATGAATTTCGATCAGGCCATGCGCACCATTCTGCGCCATGACCCCGATATTGTCATGGTGGGGGAAATACGCGATGCCAAAACCGCCGAGATCGCCATCAAGATGGCCAACACCGGGCATCTGACTTTCAGCACGCTGCACACCAACGACGCCTCCAGCGTCGTCTCGCGTCTGTTCAAGATGGGCATCGAGCCCTTTTTGATCGCCTATGCGATCAATCTGGTGGTGGCGCAGCGGCTGATGCGCACCCTGTGCAAGAGCTGCAAAACACCCGTCGCCAAACTGGATAAAACGGTCCCCATCTCACTGGGATTCAGTGAAATCGAAATTGCGCAGGCCACTTTTTATAGCGCCGTCGGGTGCAATAAATGCCGCAATGGCTATGCCGGCCGCATTGGCATCCACGAAGTATTGCCATTCAACCACGAGATCCGGCGCATTATACTGGAAGCATCCGCTGATCTCGATGAAGATGCCATCCGTACCTGCGCCATTCAGCAGGGCATGACCACGCTGCGCCATGCCGCGAGGCGCCGCGCACTGGAAGGCATCACCACACTCGAAGAAGTGGCAGCGGTTACCACGGAATAACGGTCAGGATCGCACGATGGTAGATGTGCTCGTCATAGAATATGATCCGGAGGTTCGTGAACAGGCGGGATTGGCGTTGAACGGCGGTCTTTTCGAACTCTCCTTTGCGAGTGACGGCCTCGAGGCGCTTAAAATGGCCAACGCCAAATCGTACGAGCTCATCCTCATCGATCTGCTCATGCCGGGCGGTGTTTCCAGTCTGGAGGTCATCAAACGATTGCGTCGCGTCTCCCCGGCTTCACCGCTCATCGCCATTTGCGAAGGACGCAGTCAGCTCATCGCGGAGGCTGCGCGCCGTGCCGGCGCCGGAGAGATCCTCTTCAAGCCCGTCACCTCATCCGGGATTGGTGAGGCGGCGCAAAAGCTTTTGCACCTTCCAGCCCTGCAGCATCGGTCAGAGACGCCGGTTTCCACTCCGGTGCAAGCCGCTCTCCCCGAAATAGCGCTCCTGGCCCACTTCAGTGCGGCCGACAAAACGAATCTGCTGGATTGGGCGGAAAAGATACCCTTGGCAGCCCGGGGCACGTATCAGTTTGATGGACAACAGGGCATGTGTCTGCTGCTCTCCGGCAAGGCCAGGGCATTTCATGACGCCCTCGATCTCGGCGGACTCCATCCCGGTGAGGTGCTGGGTGAGGCCAGTTTTTTCTGTAAAACCGGCACCCGCTACCTGGTGACGATCCAGGCCACAGAACCGGCTCTGCTGTACTATTATCCAAAATCGCTCTTGCGGGATTTTTTTATCTCCCGTCCTAAAAGTTTGACCATGCGCTTTGCCGCCAACGTCATTGTCAGTCTGTCGCAGAAATTAATGCATCACTACCATGAGCAGCACCGCAACGTGATGCCCGCCAATCAATGGCGCGTTGCCGAAGAGAGCGGTTCGGCGCTATCAGTCGATAGCGCCAACCCGGGGGCTGGCAGCGTTTTCGATGTCTGAAGGCACCAGCCTGGAACCCACGGCCGGATGAACGTAATATGAAAGAACCTGTTGCATGAATAGTTATGCGGATGATCCCTCTCTGCCGGGTGGCGGTTCCGTCCTGGAGGATATATTTCAGCGCGTTCAGGCGCAAATCCCGCAGCAATTCGATTTGATCGATCATCAGAGTGCGGTCGCTGAGGCCGTCAGCCGTCTCTCCGTGACCGAGCGTACTCAAATTCGTCAGCTCTTTGAGCAATTTCTCATCCGCATGCGCGAACTCAATGCGTCTGACATCGAAGTGGGAGGCGCCACAAGCAACGAAAAAGTATGGTTCCGTATCGATGGCCGCAAACTGCCGCGCAATGAACTGGGTACCTGGCCGGTCGCGTATACCGACATCATCAACCACACGCTGCTCACCGAAAAACAGCGGGAGCGCCTGTTTCATCGCCGTGCCGTGGATTTTTCCTATACCATACAGCGCCCCGATGTTTTGTGGCGCTGGCGCGCCAGCCTCTATTTTGATCTCGGACATCTCGCCCTGAATATGCGCGCCATTTCCGGGGAGATCTATCCGTATCAGAAACTGGGGTTTCATGCCAATATTTCACGGACCTTTTCGCTCCGTCATGAGAAGCAGGGACTGATCCTGTTGACCGGAATCACGGGTTCCGGCAAAAGCACGACGCTGGACAGCATCATCGACGCCAACAACCGTTCCGTGGATGGCCATATCGTCATCATCGGCGATCCCATCGAATATATCCACACCTCGCGGTTGTGCATCGTGCGCCATCGCGAAGTCGGCCGGGATGTGACCTCCTTCAAGGACGGCGCCGTACAGGCGCTGCGCCAGGACCCGGACATCATTGTGGTCGGTGAAATGCGCGATCCGGAAACCATCATGACCTGTATGGAAATCGTCGATACCGGCCATAAAGTTTTTTCCACCTTGCACACGGGATCCGCCGTGGAAACCATAGACCGCATCGTCGCCGAATCCCCGTCTGAAGAACAGGAGCGAGTGCGCAACCGTTTGGCGGATGTATTGCGTGTGATCATTTCACAAAAACTCTTGCCCGGTGTGGACGGCCGTCTCATCCTCGCCAAAGAGGTGCTGCTGGTGACTTCACCGGTGCGTGCGGCCATTCGCAACAAGAATATTCACGAAATCTATCAAATGATCAGCGAAAACAATAAATTAGGGATGATCACGCTCGAGCAGGATCTGATCCGCCTGCTGCATGAACGGCTGATCGAAGAAAAAACGGCAATGGATTATGCCAATAACAAACGCCGCTTTCAGGAACTCTTGAATCAGTGATGCCATGGCCCGATTGAAGAAAAAATTCGCTCTGGGTATCTTTCTCGATGGATACCGTATGACTGCCGCACTGCTGAGCAAAGCGGGGCAACGCACGCTCATCGAAATGCTCGAGCATTTCGATCTCGAAGAGCAGCTTCTGCCACAGGACCGCGCCATCACGGGGATACGGGTGACGGATTTGCACAATCGCATCGAGCCCGGACCTGGTAAAGACAATCCATTCGAACTGGAAATGGCGCTGGAGGGACACGGGGAATCGTCTCGGGAAATTTCCGAAATCAAGACCAACATCGATGTCATTCTGCGGATGCTGCAAACCATGTGTCCCCAGGAGAGCAAACTTGCCTTTAATCTCATCGATTCGTTTATGCTCTACAAGTCCATTGATGACATCGGCGCTTCCTCCACCATCAAAATAAAACGGGCGATCTGGCAGGATTTGTTCGTCGAACCGCCCACCGAAGCCAAGCTGGAAAACATCGGCTTCGTTAAAAACGGCACGCGACGCTATCTCGCGGTAGTCCATGATGATCCGCTGGTTTTGGCGGCACTGCTCTTTGAAGCGATGCAGCTGATGCGTTCTCGTCCGCCACAAATTGCCCTGGTCGATACCATCGATTTCGCTCTGGCGCATGCGCTGACGGCGCGCAATATCTTGCGTGAGGAGTCGGTATCCGCGCTGCTGCTCTTTGCCCAGAGTTTCACCAAAATCATCCTTTTCCACGGCACACGCATCGAGGAGGTGCTTCCCACCATCCATGAAGGCGCGGATTCGGATCATATTTGCGAAACGCTTTTTTCAAAATTGCTCTTCGAGATCGATTCAGGACGCATCCCGGCCATCCATCAGTTAATCCTGACGGGTGAGATCGAACGTCCACAGGCGATGCGATTTTTTAGAGACAAACTGCCGGGCGCGGAAATCAGCCGCTTCGAATTCTCCGATCTGCCTTTGGGGCACCGCGCTGAAGCACTGCTCAACCGCAGTATCCCCTATACCGTCGCCATTGCATTGGCGGAAAAAACATTGGAAGAGAAGAGTAAAACGCCCTACCGCCACAATTTTCTGCCCCGCCGTATTCGCGATCGTCAATCCGTCTACCGCATCGCCTGGCACGGCATTCTGATGTTGACCATTCTGTTTGGTTTTGTGCTGTTTTTGATGTTCAACCTCATCTCCGGCCGGCAGGAAATTTCCACTCTGCGACGCACAAACGTCCGCCTCGAGGTTGAACTGCAGCAACTTTCACTGGTGGCCCATGAAGTCGACAGCTTGCGCATGGAGATTGCCAGGCTGGAAGAAGGGACGGCACTGATCGATTCCCTGAATCGTCATACCACGCGATGGGCCCCCGTGGTGCAGAACCTCTCCCGTGCCCATGATGCGGCCGGACCTTTTTCGATTGTGCATCTTCTCACCAATGACCAGGGGATTCTGCTCGCGGAAGCCGAACTCAGCAGCCGCAGTCAGGTGGCCCGCCTCGAGCGCATGATGCAACCGAGCCGCATCGTCAATGTCAGCAATAATGTGGATAAAAGCGGTCCACAGCTGGTGGTTAAACTGGAGTGCCTTGCCAAAAAGGGGAGGGGTGATTAGTCTTGTATGAACTATGCCATTAGAAATACATTGATCATTGCGGCCTTCTGGTCCCTGGTGTTGGCGAGCGGTTTTTACTATGTGTATGGCTACCAGAACAAGCTCCAGGAACGTTTGCGTGTGGAGAATCAAGCCAGGGAGAAGCGCCTGCGCGACCTGACCCGCCTGGAAGTGGATCGTTCAGAATTGCGCGTTCACCTCCTGCGCCTCCAGGATCTCAGTCTTGGGAAAATGGGCACGCTCTCTGCGCATGAATCGCCGGGCGAAACCTACGATTATATCTTGCGGGAATTGGAACGCACCCGCTCGCGACTGGGCGTGAGTTTTACCTATAAAAACGAAGACCTCTACCTGACATTGAAACGCCGCACCTATGACATCAAAGGGAGCGGACCTTTTCTTGACTTTTATGAGTTGTTGTGGTTTCTGGAAAATGGGCCGGTTTTCTATAATGTCAGGCGGCTTGAAGTGGAGCCGCAACTCCACAAAAGCGGTTCTGGTCGCAGTGAGGACGTGGCTTTCAGTCTGGAAGTGAACGGATACGAACGCCGGCAGGGGCCCGATATCGCAACCATACGGGTCAAAGAGGGGGATTATCCTACCATTGTCAATCTCGTGAAGGGCCGTCCGCAAAGGCTTTTCAGAGAAACGGCCGCTCAGATGCCGGGCCAAAATTCCGCACTGCAAAGTGCGCCGCTTGCGGCCGACAAGCCGCGTCAAAATGTCGAAAAATTGCCCGAAATTGATCGCCGCGCCCAGGTGATGGCCATCATGCCGGGAAGCGCTGTGGTAAAAGATCACAGCGGACGGACTTTCCGCCTCAAGGCGGGAGATCGTATTTTTGGGGGCAGCGTTGACAAGATCGATGCGGCTGCCGGAACGATCCAGTTTTCTCTCGAGGGTGGTGCAGGTAGTTTTTCCACTTTGATCCTGCCGGCCAGGACCAATTGAAAGGCAAAGTATGCAAAGAGTCATCTTTATTCTGGCATTCACTCTTGTCATGGCGGCAACGCGACCGGGCTGGAGCCAATACACCGATACCCCCGTTGAACTGGCCCCCCCGGAGCAGGTGATTTCGCTCAACAGCGGACTGGATATCGGCATCGCTCTGGACATGCTGAGCGAATATTCGACCCGTTTTGCCGGCAAGCCCATCCATGATCCCACCAAACAGAGCGGCGCCATCGGCATCGAAATCACGGGCATGCCGTGGGAGAAGGCCTTGCAAACCATCCTCGCACGCCGCGGTTTGTGGTACGAAAATCGCGATTACTTTCTTCAGGTCGTGGTGCCGGCAACGGGAAAAACGAGCAAAGACAAGGAATCCCCCTACGGCGATGCGATCAACTATAAACCGGGAAGCCGCGAAATCAAGATAGAGACGATATTTTTTGAGGGCGACCGCAAGGCTTTGACCCAAATCGGCATCGACTGGAGTACGTTTTATAATGGCAAGGTCAGCATCGCCAGCGCCCAAACCGGCTCAGCTTCCATGGACGAGGAACTCTTCTCCCTGAGTCTCGCCATACCTAAAAAATTGTATAATGTCGATATCCGGGCACTGTTCAAATTATTCGACTCGAAAAACATCGGCCGGGTCATCGCACAACCGCAAGTCGTGGTCACAGAAGGAAACGAAGGCAAAATCCAGGTCGGACAGGATTTTTCCATCAAAACCCGCGATTTCGCCGGCAATATGATGGATCGCTTTTACAGTACGGGAACCATTCTCCAGGTGATGCCTTTTATCATCCCCGACGCGGAAAAGGGCGATGTCATTCTGCTCAAGGCACACGTTGAGAAGAGTCAGGCTTATCCGGATGTGGTTTCCACCATCATCAAGAAATCGGAAGCCAATTCGCTGGTGCAGTTATTTGATGGAGAAGAGACGCTCATCGCCGGTTTGTACTCCACGGAGAAAATCGCACTGCGCAAAGGATTGCCCCTGGTGAAGGATTTGCCCTGGTATGTGCTCGGCTTGCGTTATCTATTTGGCTATAATCGTTTTGAGGATTTGCAAAAAGAACTGATCATCATCATCAAGGCTTCCATTTTGCCCGAGGTTTATGCCAGGAGAGGATTGGAGATGGGGAAAAAATCGGCGCGCTCCACACTGGAGCAGCGGCTGCAGCAGTATCGCTTCCAGGAATCGGAAAACGATTCCATCGACCTCGAGGGCATGAAGAGTACCAGTGATGCAGGAATCCCGGGCAAATCCGTTGTGAATCCACAAAACAAGAAAACGGAAACAAAACCCAAAGGGAATATTGAAACAGAACCCGCCCGCAATGATCTGCGTAATGGTGTGGTGCAAAATGTTCAGAATGAATTCATCCTCATCGACTGGGGGGAAGGCGCGAATCCGGATCGCCTGGTTAATCGCACCGCAACCATCGTGAGAATGAACGGCAATGGATTTGAATCAGTCGGCAAGGTGCAAATCGTGCGCGCCAAGGCGCAAAAAACGGTAGCCAGACTCATCGCCGCTTTGGGGGAAGAGAATATTCCCGTCAAATCCGGAGACAGGGCGGTGATCAAATGGTCGGAATAATCAAACCGGGCTGTGCCATGAAGAGATTTTACCCGTTCTGCCTGATGTTATGCTTGCTGTTGTGGTTGTCGTGCGGTGAGAGTAGCGACGACATCACCGGCAATTCCCGCTTGTCCGGGTTGCAGGCCAATCGTGCTGAAGTGCTGGCCGATGGTATTTCGCAAATTTCACTCATCGCCACCGTTCTCGATAGTTCCGGATATCGCCTGCCGGGCGCCGTGGTCCACTTTACGACAACGGCCGGTACCATTACCGCCAGGGCTTATTCGGATGATTATGGCCAGGCCACGGCGATTCTCACATCGAGCGCCAGTGTCACCGATATCACCGCACAAGTCACTGCCGCGCTGGTTGCCGCTGAAACCGGTCGCAGCGCTTCAGGGATTCTCTCTGAACTGCAGGTCATGAACCCGAATGTCTCAGCGCCGCTCAAGCTTGCCAAAACAGCCAATGGTGCGACTAACAGAGCGACGCTGGAGATTCGTCTTATTGGCATTACCTTGACAACGCAGCTGGAAGCGGCGGAAATCTCCGCGGACGGCATGTCGCAGACACAAATGCGCATCTGGTTGAAAGAGACCAGCAGCAATCGCGGCCTCGCCGGCGCCAACTGCCGGGTACGCGCTGCAACACTGCCGATTTTCCTGGATATTCTGACGGGTGCCAATGGCCATGCCATCGTCCCCATAAAATCCGTTCCACAAGCGGCGACGGATACCCTTTTCGTGGAATATGGCAATCTCATGCGGGCCTGGGATCTGATTACCCTGCTGCCGCCGCGCATCTCCATCAATCCGCGACGCACGGAACTGCTCGCCGACGGAATGAGCAAGATGACGTTCCACGCGTCCCTGGTTTCCTTCAAAAACAATCCGATACAGAGCGCTGCGATTTTCTTCAGCACCAGCGCCGGGGTGATTACGGGATCGTCGATCACCTCCCCGAACGGAGAGGCATTGGCTGAACTGCGCGCCGGCACCACGGTGGGTAAAAATATACCCATCATCGCTCAATTTCACGGATGGGCGGATACAGCCTGGGTCGATTTTGTTGACACCGCGCCCAGTGCCATCGTCCTGCTGAGCGAAAAAGAGATCATCCGGGATGGCGCAACGCCCTCCGCTATCCTCGCGACCGTCGTCAATCCGTTGCAAAAACCGGTTAAGAACGCCTTGGTGCGATTCTCTTCAAGCCGCGGAACCATCGATTCAACCGCGACGACCGATGAAAGCGGGCGAGCAGTCGTCCACTATTATCCGGATGCCGGCGAGACGGACGCCGAAGCCACGATTCGCGCCCAGGTCCATGACAAAATAGCAGAGAAAAAAATCGGACTTCTCGGAATATCGCTGACGCTTGCGGCGACGCCGGGTAACCTTCCGGCCGATGGCCTCTCTTCGGCAACCATCACCGCCTCCCTTAAGATGACCACTGCGCAGATGGCGCTCGCCAGACAAACGATATCCTTGACGGCTTCTCTCGGTTCCATCGCCAGTGCCGCGTTCACCAATGATCAGGGCATCGCGCAGGCCGGGCTGATCGCCAGCACCACGGCAGGAGTTTGCCAGGTGAGAGCCGGTTGGGGGAAAATTCAAAAAACCGCCCAGGTCGTGTTCACAGATAACAAACCGGCGCTTCTCCAGCTTTACGCTGAACCGAATTTTATCTGGGTGCGGGAGACCGGTCACACGGAACAAACCCGCGTGAGCGCCCGCATTTATGGCAGCAACGGACAGCCGATGCAGCGGGAAACAGCCGTCCGGTTCTCGATTCGTAATGGTCCGAAAGGGGGAGAGGCCCTTTTACCCAATGAGGGCAATCCGGCTGAAGCGAGTGTACAAAAGTCGGTGGCGGGCGTTGCCGCCGTCACCTTGCGGTCGGGTATTCGTTCCGGAACCGTGGAAATTGAGGCGGTTCTGGTTGATAATCCGGAGGTCTCGGCCCGCACCACACAGATCACCATCCGCTCCGGACCCGCCTACATATGGATCGATCCGGCCGATCCCAACCATGTCGAATCCCACATGACCGTGGCATTGAATTACTTCAATCTGGAGGGATGGAATCATGTCCGTGATTTCGAGGTCAGCATTTATGTGGGCGATAAATATAACAATCCCGTTGAGCAAGGAACCGCCATCTATTTGACGAGTACAGCCGGCATTGTGACAACCGATACCCGCACCGACGCTGAGGGCCGTGGCACTGCACTATGGAGCACCGCAAATCCACGCCCAACCATTGCGCCCGGCGATCCGACAACCCTGGCGCCTCACCGCATTCCCAATCCGAATAGCCCAGGGACTTTTCTGCCCGTCACAGTGCCGGATTTTGAAGGATCGCTGGTGCGCAATAGTTCAGGAACCCTGGGCGAAAATGATGGCATCGGTTACGTGCTGGCAACGACCCAGGGCCGTGACCAAAACGGCAACGATGCCGTTGTCTATGGCCTGAATAGGGGCGTCTTCAGCGGCAGTGTACTGGAATTCAGGGCCACTGCTGCCAGGGATACCCTTCGTCCGGGCGAATCGACGATCATCTCCATACGCGTTTTTGATGTGAATGGCAATCCCGTGGCCAAAGGGAGTTCACTGACCGCTTCGGTGAACGCCGGCCAGCTCTCCGCCACGGATCTCATGGCCAGCGCCGAACGGTATGGATTCGGAACCACTTTTTTTACCACGTCCCTGCTGAATACACTCGATGCCAAAATCGATGAAAGCAAAATGGTGGACGTCGTTTTCCGTCTCGATAGTCCGAATGGAAGTGGCACCATAAATACCCAGGTGTACCTGATTGGAAAACCGTAACTTGCAAACATTCCTGCGCCTGTAGAGGCAGGGGGGAAGGACGATGAATCAATCGCAGATGCTATTGATACTCGGCGCTTTGGTGATGTTTTCCTTTTTGACGCTCAATGCGCACCGGACGGTCTTGATTGCGTCGCAGATGCGCATGGACTCGGAATACGTCATCACAGCCGCTGAAGTGGCAGAATCGATGATCAATGAGGTCAAGAATAAAGCCTTCGATGAACAGACCGTGGCCCAGGATATCTTTAGCGAAAATGAACTCTCTGCGGTGTTGGGGCCGGATAGCGGAGAAACTCCCTCAACCTATGATGACATCGACGATTATATTACCGATGGCGAGATCAATACAGCCCGCATCATTTCGACCCCGCGCGTTGGTTCGTACAATGTCTCCATCACGGTAGTCTATGTCAATCCGGCGGCGCCCGGTCAGGTCACCGTTTCTGCTACGCGCATGAAAAGAATACGTGTCACCGTTTCCAGCGCAAGACTTTTAATCCCCCTGCGTCTGGATTATTTCGCCAGTTATTAGGACAAATCCATGCATCACATAGATCTCGTTGGATCATTTGTAATCGGCGGATTATTGCTGCTTTCCGTCATGGGTCTCATGTTTTACTTTAATATGAGTGCTCATTCCAATAATGTCAGCCAGATCGAGCAGCGCAATGTGACCGAATTTGGCCGTGTCGTGGAATACGATTTCAATAAACTGGGCTATCGGGTAAACGCCGGCAGCAAGATAGTCGCGATCGATTCACTCTCCATCACTTTTCGCGCTGATTTGAACAATGATGGCGTGACCGACAGCGTGCGCTATTGGCGCACGGGACGGCGTCCCCTGTTATTCCTGACCCGTCACAGCAGTTTGGCGCCTGCGCGTGATTTCACCATTGTGGTGGGCGATTTTGCCTTGAAGGCATTTGCCGCAAATGGCCAGACCACCTGGAATATTGCGGATATCTGCGCCATTGAGTTTAAAATGCTGATACAGAAGGATGTCCAGTTGCCGCAGCAGGTGGATAAAGTCGGTGTGTATTGGACCCGTCGTTTTTATCCCAAAAATTTATGAGGACAGACTATGGGTAAAATGATGCTGGTCATCGTCGTTTCGATGGCTGTTTTATTCGGTTTGACCACGTTTAACATGATGCAGGCCAACACGCGCATGACGCATAACGCTGTCGATGAATATGCACGAATTCAGGCCACGGAACTCGCAGAAAGCGGCATCGAGTATGGTATCATGAAAATCAATCAGGATACCAGTTGGCAGGACTTTACCTACCTGAACACGGAAGATGGTAAAATATGGGTGGATGTCGATCCCACCTCGAGCCGTTATCCCGATGGACCCAATGTGGGCGAAAAAGGCAAGCAGATCATTTCGACCGGGCTCTATAACAGCCAAATGGTGACGGTGCGAGCGAT
>DCUM01000142.1:22744-23305 GCA_002327255.1 bacterium UBA2214
TGGAATGCCAGTGTCCATACCAATGAGGATTTGCTGGTACAGGGGAGTACCCTCATCGAAGGCTTTGGCAGCTATTCGCTGAGTATGGATCTGCGACCCTATGAATTGTCGCGTTTTTTTGTCCCCAACGTCAATCCCGCCAATCGTCCTTTGGCCTCGCAGATTTCGAGAATAGATATCCCGGAATTTAATCCGGCGGATTACATCGCCATTGCGGATGATCGCTATTTCGGCGCCGCAACCACGGTCAGCGGTCACGAACTGAGTCTGGGGACCCGGGATAATCCAAAGATCATCTATGTGGAAGGGGATTTGTTCATCAGCGGCAATCTGACCGGATATGGCGTTTTTGTGGTCGGGGGAGACATCCATATCACCGGAACGGTCTCGCTGACTTCGGTGGATCCCCTGGGCAACAATCTCGGCTTTTATTCGGGCCGTGATATCATTTTCCATGGCAACGCACAAGGCACCGGCCAGTGTTACGCCGAGGGAGATATCCTTTTTTCCGGCGGGAATGTACTGCACGGCATGGCCACGGCAAAGGGCACGATGCAGTTC
>DCUM01000142.1:23434-30355 GCA_002327255.1 bacterium UBA2214
CGGTCGCACACTTTGTTGGTGGATGCCTGAGGTGCAGAGCCGGGCACGAAAAGCCCCATGATTCCTGGGCAATCAAAAAAAGTACGGGCTATTCGATCACCAGCATCACATCGATACGGCGATTTTGCGCCCGTCCCTCTTCGGTTTCGTTGCTGGCCACGGGGCGCGCTTCTCCATAACCGACGGACTCGATGAGTTCCTTGTCCAGCACCATATTGGCCAACAGGTAATCGCGTACGGCTTCGGCCCGTTTGGTCGAGAGTCGCTCGTTGTAGCGTTCATCCCCGATCGAATCGGTATGGCCTTCAATACTGATTCTGGCTTCGGGATATTCTCGCAGGGCGCGCTGCACCCGTGAGAGCAAGCCAAAATAGCCCGGCTGGATGACCGATTTGCCGACCGGAAAAGTGAGTTCCAGCAGACGGATGATGAGCCGGTTGCCCTCCTGAAGTACGGTGGCTTCTCCGGGAAGGAACATTTCGCGAACCTTGGTCACCTTGGCCACTTTCTCCTGTTTGGCGGCCAATTCCGCCTGTTTTTTCGCCAGCTCTTCCTGCAGCGCGCTCTCTTTTTGCTGCGCCAGGGCCATTTCCGTCTCCGTTTTGGCCATCAATCCTTCAATCCGCTTTTTGGCTTTTGCCAGGCTCTCCTGATATTCTTTTGCATTCTTTTCCAGCAAATCCTGTTTGCCCGCGAGATCTTCGTCCAACTGGTGTTTTTCCACATTCAGATTTTCAATGGAATTGATGATGGTTTTGAACACTTCCTCAACCGGTTGGTCGAAAGCGGCCGCGAATCCCAACTCCTTGGCGATGCGGCCAAGGCCCTCTTCATACAACAATACGAGTTCTTCCTGGGTATATTTCTTGTTTTTAAGGAGCGCGTTGATTTGCATGGCGTGTTGGGCCTCATAGATCGCTTCTTCCGCCTTGGCGGTGGCTTCTGAAACCGCATAGCGGTCGGAGTTGAGGATCTCCTCGGAGAGCGTCACCAGGGTTCTGGACTTGTTGACGGTTTTGGGCGCAAACTTGCCCGCCCCGGACTTTTCCGCGGCGCGAAAAGCCTCACGTGCCGGTGCCATGACGCTCTTTTTTATCGCATTGAGTTCAGAATCGCGATATCTGCCGGTGGCTCTCACCGCTTTTTCCCGGGCACTGTCCTTGTCACCCAGTTCCATGGCAGCCCCGGAAGAACGTAACGCATCTTCGCCGGCGTTGAAATCGTCGAGGGCAAATTCGGGAGCCCTGGCATTGAGGGCATCTTCGCGGGATTTAAGCGCCTGATCAAAGACACCCCGGCCGTTCCACAAGGTGTTTTCAATTTTTTTCAGAACCGCCTCAACCTCTTCGAGCTTTTTCCGGATATCATCGGGTGGTTTGTCTTTCTTGAAATCATCTTTGGCTTTGGCGTATTTTTCAATGGCCTCTGCGTAGTGGCTGGGAGAGAGTAAATCCGCATGCTGGGTTTTGAGCTCATTGAGCTGTTTGTCTTTGGCACCAAAGAGGACATCGTAAAGTTCCGCCTTTTGGCTGAGGGCGGTCGTGGTCACTGCCAGGAGAAAGCAGGAGGCAACGACCAGGAAGAAAACCAGGTTGCTGAAATAAAGGGCGTTTTTCATGGCAAGGACTCCGTCACGTTGTATGTTACTATTCTATCTCATAACAATGCGTGGATTGAAGTTATTTCTTGAACGTCATAAAAGAGCGCCTGCGAGATGAATCGGGTTGCGGGAGCAGAAGTAACGGCGTTCGGGGGTGATGCGTGCATTCCCGGGGCGGGCGATGAACGGCTGCGTTCAGGCGATCCGCGCCAGACCAATCATCGGAGAAGCTGGAAAAGAAGGCGGATGTCTGCGTCGCGAAGCCGTCAGCGCCTGTATTTTTCGTCGCGGCGCCGGTTGAACGCTGCGAATTTTTCCTGCTGTTCAGGCGTCAGAACCCGGGCGAAGGCGTTGCGAAATTCTTCGCGAATGGTGCGGTTCATGCCGTTGATGATGGGGCGCAGGGAATCGTGGCGCGTGCGCACCGTATCCAGACAGCGTTTCAGTTCCTGCACCTGCAGTGTATCCAGCGCCAGTTCCCGGGTGAATGTTTTAACCAGATCGGTATTGTATTGTTCCATGCTGCGGCGTGGATGCTGATGAGCGATGAGTGAAAAATAGATCAGCAAATAGCAGGCTGCGAAACCGATCAGAAACGCGGTCAGCAAACTGAGAATGGCCCTGGTTTTCATTGTCATTTGTTCTCTCCCGTTGTTGTCGCCGGCCGCATATTCAGAGCAAAATTGAGCGCCTGATCGTCCGTGCTCAAAATGGAATCACCGGGGGTGCTTTCAAAAATAAGGGTGTATTTCCTGGCGGCTTCAGATACCAGGGGATCGGGTGCCGGGGGGTAGAACCACAGCACCAAAAAACCGGCTATTGCCAATACAAGGGTGACCGGCCGCAGGATTTTCGTGAAAAAATCAAAGCTGTTCCAGAAAGAGGGCTGCTGTTGCAGCGCCTGGTATTTGCGCAGGACCTTGTGGACGAGATAGGCCGGCAAGGGGGGAACGCCGAATTCCACCAGGTCATTCCTCAACCGCCGCATCTCCTGCGCCTGGCGCCGGCATGCAGCGCACTCCTCGAGATGTTTCTCGATGTGATGTGCCTCTTTTTCCGTCAGCATGCCATCGATGAAGAGAGAGAGTTGTTCAGGGCCATGTGATTTTGACATTATGGTTCCTCCCAAAAGGGGCGCATCTTTTCCGCCAACTCTTTGCGCGCCCGGAAGAGACGTGATTTGACGGTGCCCATTCTCCATTTCAGGCTTTGGGCGATCTCTTCATAGCTCAACTCCTGCAGATCGCGCATGATTATTACCATGCGCAGATTAGGGGCGAGTTCGCCCAGGGCCTGTTGCAGCACCGCTTTTCGTTCATTTCGCTCCGCCTGCAGGTGTGGGCCCGGATCTGTGCTCGGTGGATGGTATTGCTCATCCTCAAAGTTGCCGCTCCTGGTATATTTGCGCACCGTCATCCTCCTGCGATGATCCCGAAAGAGGTTTACGGCGATGCGGAAGAGCCACGCCCGAAAGGGGGCGCGAAATTTATAGTATTTAAGCGACTGCAGACAGCGCAGCATGGTCTCCTGCGCCAAATCTTCCGCCAGCACAGAGTCGTTGCTGAGATGACAAAGAAACGCATATACGGATGGGGCGTGCGCTTCCAGCAAGCTCGCCATGGCTTTGGAATCGCCGGCCTGGCTCGCTTTGATCAGTTCATACTGATCATCGGTGTATTCCATGCCCATCCAGAGATCCTTTTCAACTTAAATAACGTAACACTATTATAAAAGTTCTGATCGATAAAATCAACACAGAAATTCGCTGGCAAGGCGTTTCTTCGATCTCTTCCTGAAATGCCTGTGCCTTTCAAAGTCAAAACCGCCTGATTGCAAGCTGCTACATCATCCCGGCCCATAAACGTCAATTACCCCTTGACAATCATTTCTATGTTTATTACTTTATAGTCATTAGAAAAAGAGTTTCTTTCGATCTTGTCTGCACACCATCGTATTTAAAACCGGGAGTCATGTGGCGGGTGCGGTCTGCCAATCCATCCTTTTGTGACCATAATCACCAACCATATACGGTTATCATCGTAAACTAATCGTTATTTTTCGCGGGAAAAACAATTTATAGTAGGAGGCTGCAATGAGTATCCATCGCTTTCTGGTCGTCGTGGTTGTTCTTTTTGCGATGATCGCCTGGCCTGTGGGCGCGCAATACGTCACCCAGCAAGTCGGTAATGCTGGTGTCGTTGATTGGTCCAGCCAGCTCTTGCGCTCGACAGGAATCGGATCCCCAAATCCCAATCTGCCGGAAACAGCCCAGCGCGCCGGAGCGATCGAAGCGGCCAAACGCGTTGCCCTGCGCAACCTTTTGGAAACGGTAAAGGGTATGTCTCTCGACTCCGAGACGACCGTCAGAAATTTCATGACCGAAAATGACATCATCGTCACACGCGTCTCCGGCATCATGCGCAATTTTACGGTCGTTGACACCAAATACATGTCGACGGGAGATATTGAAGTCACCATTGAAATGCCGATATCCGGCGCTCTCTCCGATGCCCTGCTGCCACAATCCATGGGCGGATCGTTGGGATTAGCGGCAGCTGTTCACGTCTGTCCCACCTGTGGTCAGCCCTGGCCTGCGAACAAACAGGTTCCAGCGGGCATGACGCTGACGCAAGGGATGCCACCCTCCGCGCCGATGTCGGCATCCGCTGGCGCCTATACCGGCCTGATCGTGGATGCCAAGGGCCTGGGGTTGCGGCCGGCCATGGCGCCCAAAATTCTCGATGAATCCGGACAGGAAGTATACGGCTCCAAACTGGTCAGCCGCGACTGGGCGGTCCAGATCGGCATGGTGGGCTATGACAAAGACGCCAGCCGTGCACGCAGCAACGACCGCGTCACCGCTAATCCCCTGATGGTCAAAGCCCTGCGCGTCGCCGGCGAGAACAAAGCCGATGTGGTTGTTGCCAACGCCACGGCCGCCATGATTCGTGATGCTGCGGCATCACAAAATTTTCTCGACAAATGCAAAGTTATGTTTATCGTGGATTAATTGGATACTTTATTCAGGAGTCAACGAATGAAAATGAGATTTGTCAGCCTGCTGATCGTCGTGGTACTGACCGTTTTGATGGCCATCGGCTGTGGTCCCAAGGCCATTAAAGAGGCGTCAGTGCTGGACACCCCGGAGAACCATTTTAATCAGGGCATGCGCGAACTTGATCGTGGCAATCTCGTCAATGCACAGTCTGAATTTGATCGTGCCATTGCGCTGAATCCCAATTATGCCGAAGGCTTTTCGGGCATGGCGCTGGTGGCGGCCAAACAGAGCGATTACAAAAAAGCCTATGAAATGGCCGATAAAGCCCTTGCGAAGAACAACAAATCAACCGAAGCGCTGATCACCAAAGGGCGCATTATTGCCATGGAGCGCAAAGGGGATGACTGGATTGAAAAATCCGTCAAGCAGTTCGACAAGGCGCTGGAAATCAACCCCGGCTCCGCCAAAGCCCTCTATCATAAAGGAGAGGCCTACAAGAACGGTTACAGGTTCGTGGAAGCCGCCGGCGCCTATTCCAAAGTCATCTCTCTGAAAGGTGATTATGCCGCGGAAGCGGATAAGGCATGGTCCACGGTGCAGAAGATTCAGCGCGCAGCCCCGGGCACCAAAGTCGGTGCCAGGATCGCCCTCATCGATGAAATCGACCGCGCTGATATTGCCGTGCTCTTCATGGAAGAGTTAAAGCTGCTCGAGGTCATCAGCAAAAAACGGACGCAAACCTTTGATACGGGTTTCAAGGCGCCTGAAGACCCCACCGCCATGCAAACATCGCAAACCGTGCAAATGGCCGCCGTCACGGATGTTGATAAACATTGGGCCAGGAACTGGATCATCGACATTGTCACTGCCAAAGGCATGGAAGCTTTTCCGGACCGGACTTTCCGGCCCGAAGAAAAAATCTCGCGCGGCGATTATGCGATGCTGCTGCAAAATGTCCTGATCATGGCTACGGGCGATGAATCCCTGGCCACCAAATACATCGGTCAGACTTCACGTTTCCCTGATGTCAATGCGAGTCATTTCGCCTATAACGCCATCTGTCTGATGGCCGATCGTGGCATCATGCAAGCAGACAAAATGACCGGCGTTTTTGATCTTAAATCGCACGTCTCCGGCGCAGATGCCCTGCTCATCATACGTGATTTTCAGAATGCACTGCGCATGTCATTCTAGTCTTCATTTTTGCACGTAAACCCGTATAGTCTAAGGTGAGTGGTGCATCACAACAGATGCCTGCTCACCTTTTCAACATGGCTAAAACAGGACACCCATTCTTAAGGGGCTATCCCTTGAAAAAGATCGAATTTCTCCTTATAGCACTGGTGCTGGCTTTCACCTGTCAGATCAGCGCGCAGTTGCCCGTTGCCAGTACGCAGGTTGAAGCGATCGGCGTCGGCGCCATCACCTACAACGACGCCGCTGCTGCACGCGACCGGGCTGTCGATGATGCCAAGCGCAAGGCCGTGGAGAGCGTTCTCGGCACCTTCATTGACTCTCAGACGCGCGTAGAAAACTATCAGGTCATGGAAGACCGTATTCTCTCCTGGACCCGCGGATATGTGCGCAACTTCACCATACTCAGCGAAGGCAAACAGGCTGATGACCTCTATGAGGTTCGCATGCTGGCAACTGTCGATCAGGGCAATCTGCAAAAAGACCTCGATGCCGTGCAAAACCTCATTCAAAGCATGGGCAATCCCCGTGTCATGTTTCTCATCGATGAGCAGAATATCGGTGAGACCTGGGATCGTTATCATTACTTCAGCGTCGATATGACCGCTTCGGAAACCGCCATGATGAATAAATTTCTGGAAAAGAATTTTGAGGTGGTCGATCCCGGCGTCGTGCGGCAAAACAAGGAACGGGATGCGGTGCTGGCGGCCATCAATGGCGACACCAAGGCCGCTGCCAGCCTGGCCGCAGCTCTCGAAGCGGAAGTGGTGATCACGGGCAAAGCATTGGCCAAAGTCGCCACCGGCGTCAATCTCGGCGGCATGAAATCGTGCCAGGCGTCCCTCACCGCCAGAGTCATCGATGCCGATGTCGGCACGGTGCTGGCAACCGGCAGCAAAACCGCCGCCTATCCGCATATCGACGAAGTGGTGGGAGGTACCAAGGCCATCGAAAAAGCCGCCAACCAATTGACCGACGAGCTCATCGCAAAGATACTCGAAAAATGGCGTTCGCGTATTTATGGCGCCAACACGGTCAAACTGCTGGTAACCGGGCTGGAGAATTATAACGAAGCGGTCAATTTTCGCGGCGCTCTCGGTTATGCGGCACGCGGTATCAAGGCGGTTCA
>DCUM01000142.1:30416-31456 GCA_002327255.1 bacterium UBA2214
CTGCGGCTCAAACGCGCCACGCAAGCCGGGAGTCCGGAACGCATTGAATAGGTGTGACGAGCGCCAGGTTCCGTCCGTCAAATAATGGATAACAGAATCGCAAATTGTTAGAGGTGAATCATGCATTTTAAAAAAATCTCTGTTGCTCTCGGTGTCGTGCTGCTCGGTCTGCTCCTGATAACCACGATCGTGCAAGGTCAGGACATGCAGATCAAAAAGCGCGTCGCGGTTTTTTCCTTCCAGGATAAAACCGACGGCCGCCAGCACTGGTGGAGTGGCGGTTCGGTCGGTGATGGCATGTCTGACATGCTGATTACCGCCCTGGTGAAGAGTGGCCGTTATCAGGTGATGGAACGGGGCGAAATTCAAAAGCTGCTCGACGAACAGAGCCTAGGACAATCCGGTGTCGTCACGCAGGAGAGTGCCGCCAAAGTGGGGCAGATGCTCGGTGTCGAACTGGCGGTGTTCGGTGCGGTGACGGAGTTTGGCTGGGCCGAAGGCAATGTCGGCGGCAGTCTCGCCAAAAAAGGCCTCGGCGTGGGTGTGAAAACTTCCTCGGCGACGGTTGCGGTGGACGTCCGCATGGTCAATACTTCGACCGGCGAAATAATTGCGGCGGAGAATGTCCGCAAGCAGCAATCGAAAAAGGGCATTTCCCTCAGCACGGAAAAATTCGATTTCGACAACCGGGATAAATTCGATGATTCGCTGGTGGGCAAAGCCGCCCGTGAAGCCATCGAGACCATGGTCGAAATAATCCATGAAAATATGGTGAACATCCCCTGGCAAGCCAAGATCATCAAGGCGGATGCAACCGTTTATATCAATGCCGGCGCCAGTCAGGGATTGCAGGTTGGACAGGTGCTGAACGTTTTCAGACCGGGTGAAGAACTGATCGATCCGGATACCGGAATCTCTCTGGGGTCGGAGGAGACAAAAGTTGGCGCTGTCAAAATAACCAACAATAATGTCGGCAACAATGGAAAAGCTTCTGTCTGCTCCATCGTCTCCGGATCCGGTTTTCAACGCAACGACATCGT
>DCUM01000142.1:31591-34725 GCA_002327255.1 bacterium UBA2214
GAGATTATTGATGCAGACAGCAAGGCGGCCAGGGCTGCCATACTCAAAATGGCCGTGAAAACAGGCGACATCATCAAAACGAAAAGTGAATCGCGCTGCGAAATAACGCTTCAGGATGGCGCCATTATGCGTATCGGCGAAAACACGACCTTGCAGTTGAACGAAGCGTCGCTCAAAAAAAATTCACAGCGCGTCAAGGCGGATTTACCCAGGGGTAAAGTCTGGGTGAACCTCAATCAGGCTGCGCAGGGGAAAAAGGATTTCCAGATCAAGGCCCCGACTGCGGTCTGCGCGGTTCGCGGCACCATCTACCGCATCGAAGCCGACAGCGCAACGACTTGCGTCGTATATGACGGCACGGTCTCCGTTGGCCCCCCCGCTCTTTGGGGTAAAACGGCACCGAAATCATGGCGGACGGGCCCACCCCAGCAAGTGCCCGGTCCGACACAGGTTCCGGGTCCCTATGCAGTATCCCTGGAACAATGGCAGCAGATCGTCCGCGGTTATCAGATCACCGTGCGCGCTGACGGCAAGTTTGCCAAATCCAGAATCAATGACAAAAAGGATGCCGAGAATGAATGGGTAATTTGGAATAAACAACGGGACGCAAACAAAAACTGACGGACTATGAATATCGAAAAGCCGAAATATGAATTATTTGAGATTCTCTTTCTCGTCTCCTTGACGATTCTTCTGGGATTGTTCTTCTACGCCATGCGCCTGGCGCTGATACCGCCTTTTCTTGTGCTCATTATCCTCTTCTTTCTCATCCCCTTGCGCGGCAACCCGGTTGTCATGCGCCTCATCATTCTCATCGTGGTCATCTTTGCCTTCTGGTTCATCCGTGATACGATGGATATCCTGGCGCCTTTTGCCATTGCTTTTGCCCTGGCTTACCTTTTTGATCCGCTGGTCACCAGGCTCGAAAAACGCCGCATTCCCCGCATCACCAGCGTCAGCGTCATTGTCGTGGTGACGCTGGGATTTTTCTTTTTGCTCATCACGCTGTCGATCCCCAGAATCATCAATGAATTGCGCAATCTGATCTCCTTTGTCCTGGAAGTACCATCGCGTTTCTCGGAATGGTTCAACAGCGACGGCGCATCCTATCTTGGCAAGACCCGTGAGGATGTGGATAAAATCCAGGTATGGCTGGATCGCGAAGTACCGCACCGCATGGAAAATATATCCGCCTATGTGGTGCAGCGCCTGGTGCAGATCACCAAAACGCTGCCGACGCTCTTCACCAAACTGCTCTATCTGGTGCTGACCCCATTTCTCTTTTTCTACATTTTGAAGGATTTTCACAAGGTGCGCCGCTGGATCAAGGAGCTGTTGCCGATTGAAACCAGCTGGGTCGTGCGTGAGTATGTGGATAAAGTGGATGCCATCATCGCCGGTTTCTTTCGCGGTCAATTCATTGTCTGTACCCTGGTAGGCATCCTCACCACGCTGCTGCTGCTGTTATTCAGGGTGGAGTATGCCCTGCTCATCGGCATCATGGCCGGTGCTCTCAATATCGTTCCCTATGTCGGACTCGCCATTACCCTGTTCATCGGCCTGCTCATCGGCATCGCGAGTCCACATCCCCTGACGACCTGTCTCAAGATCGTCGTCGCTGTCGAAACCATCCGGGTCGTGGAGAGTTCCGTGCTGGCGCCGCGCATCGTCGGGGATCGCGTCGGACTCCATCCGGTTTGGGTCATGTTTTCCATTCTCATCTTTGCCCATTTTCTGGGAATCGTCGGGCTCATTATTGCGGTGCCGCTTGCAGCGTCCCTCAAGATATTCATTTCGGTCTGGATGCACTCCTACCGCAGAAAGATTTGGCGCCGCAAGCGAAATGATAATTAAATCGGTAGAAAAAGGTTCACGGGCCGATCGTTATGATATGCGGCCCGGCGATCAACTGCTGACCATCGCTGGCCATGCCGTCCGTGATCCCATCGATTTCCAGTTTTATGCGGCCGATGATTTTATTGCCGTCACGCTCAAAAGGGGGGAGGAACGGATATGCTTCACAGTCGATGCGCAGGAAGAGACCTGGTTCGGCGTCGAGTTTGAGGAAGTTACCTATCGCAGCTGCGGCAATCATTGCGTTTTTTGTTTTGTCGATCAAAATCCGAAAAAACTGCGCGACACCCTCTATTTCAAGGATGAAGATTTCCGCCTTTCGTTCCTCTATGGCAATTATGTAACGCTGACTAACATGGGCTTGCGAGACCTCAAACGGATCGCTACACAACGGCTCTCGCCTCTCTATCTCTCGGTGCACAGCAGTGCATGGCCTGTGCGGAAGAAACTGCTGGGGATTCGTCGGGATGACCACCTGCTCGACAAGCTCGCCTTTCTGGCCAAGGCCGGCATCGAGATGCATGCCCAAATCGTCCTCTGTCCCGGCTGGAATGATGGTGTCCATCTGGATCAAACCATCGACGATCTGGCGTGTTTTTACCCGGCGCTGCAAACCATCGCCATTGTACCGGTTGGTCTGACCGGCCATCGCCGCGGATTGCCCAGGCTTGTGGCAGTTTCTGCGGAATACGCCGCTGAGCTCATTGCCTGGGAAAGGATGCGCTGTGCAAGCTTTTTGCGCCGCTGGAAAACCCACTTTATCTATTTGGCCGATGAATTTTACCTGTTGGCAGGGCAGGTGCTGCCAAGGGCGAAACGGTATGAAAATTTCGCGCAAATCGAAAATGGTGTCGGCATGACGCGCGCTTTTCTCGATCAATTCAATCGACAAAAGCGATGGTTGCCCAGGCAGATCGCGCCAAAATCGATAACGCTGGTGACCGGTCAAATGGCTGCACCGGTGATTCAAAAACAGATTCTCCCGGTGCTGGAAAGAATTGAAGGATTGTCCGTACAATTGATTGCGATAGAGAATCGCTTCTATGGTGGCGGCGTGAGCGTCAGCGGATTGCTGACCGGGGGTGATATTGCCACCCAATTGCAGGGCAGGGCGCTCGGCGAGCTTGTCGTCCTGCCACCAAACTGTCTCAATCACGACGGGGTATTTCTGGATGACTGGAACCTTGCGCAGCTGGAAAAAGTATTACAGAAACCGGTTTTTAAACCGGAAAGCAACTTTGCCGAAATCTTGAGAATAGCGAAAAAAATATGAAAAAGAA
>DCUM01000185.1 GCA_002327255.1 bacterium UBA2214
ATCTGGGGCTGGCCAGTCCGAAGCTAATAATTGAACCGGGACGCAGCATCATCGCCAGGGCGGGCGTGGCAATTTACACCATAGGATCGATCAAGGACATCCCGGGCGTGAGGACCTATGTCTGCGTCGACGGCGGCATGGGCGACAACATCAGGCCCGCCATCTACGGCTCCCAATACGAGGCGCTGCTGGCCAACAGGGCCGGAGCAGCCTATGACGGCAAGGTCACCATCGCCGGTAAATACTGCGAGTCGGGCGACATCCTGATCAGGGATATCGAGATGCCAGAGATCAAATCGGGCGACGTGCTGGCCATACCCGTTTGCGGCGCCTATTGCATACCCATGTCGAGCAACTACAACATGGTGCCGCTCCCTGCTGTGGTCATGGTAAACAAAGGCCAATCCAGGATAATACGCCGCCGTCAGAAGTATGCCGACCTGATGAAATACGATGTAATGGACAAAGCATAAATGTGGCAGACAGCCGGACAGGACCGGATCATCAGCTTCCTGACCGATTCGATACAGCGGGGCAAGCTGGCGCATGCCTACCTGTTCGTCGGGCCTCCACACGTCGGCAAGATGACGCTGGCCATTGACCTGGCCAGGGCGCTCAACTGCACCGAAACAAACGCTCCCTGCGGAGTCTGCCGCACCTGTCAGCGCATCGCACAGAGCAAGTATGCCGACGTGATCATGATCGACAAGAACACCGGGCGCGATCCCAAAGACCGCAAAAAGACTACGGAGATCAGTATCGACACGATCAGGGAACATGTTCAACACGGCTCCAGTCTGCCGCCTTACGAAGGTAAATATAAGGTATATATCATTGAGGATGCCGACCTGATGTCGGTCGAGGCCACCAACTGCCTGCTCAAGACACTGGAGGAACCGCCGCCCCACGTGAAGTTCATTTTCGCCACCACCGAGTCGCACAAGGTGCCGGCCACCATCCTCTCGCGCTGTCAGCGCTTTGACTTCAAGCGCATGCCCAATCATCACATCATCGAACAGTTGCAGCATCTCTGTGCGGCCGAAGAGATCAGCGCCGACGCCGAGGCGTTGCGCCTCATCGCCGTCAAGGCGGATGGCAGCATGCGCGATTCACAAAGCATTCTCGATCAGATCATCGCTTTCGCCGGCAAGACCATTCAGGCCAAAGATGTGGCGGCGCTGCTGGGCATCATCGACCAGGAGCTTTTCTTCAACCTGACCGATGTCATTCATGGCGGTGATGTGGAAGGCGGCATCAGGCTGGCGGAACATATCTATACCGAAGGCCTTGATTTCAATGAATTTCTCATCGGTTTCCAGGAGCACCTGCGCAATTTCATGATCATCGCCAGCACCAAATTATCGCAGCTGCTTGACGTCTCCGAAGAGCATGTTGCGCGCTATCAGGAGCAGTCCGGCCGTTTTCCCATGGAAGATCTGCTCCGTCTCATCCGCATCGCCGCGGATACGGAAAATCTCATCCGGCGCAGCAGCAATGCCCGACTGCAGTTTGAGGTGGCGATCGTCAAGATGATCAAGATGAGCGGCAGCATCCAGCTGGGACAACTCCTCGATCAGATCGAAGCGGTAAAAAAAAACGCTAATTTTTCCAGCGTAGCGCCCCGCCCCCATCGTCCGGCCGAAGCGCCGGCCCGGCCTGTGGTTCCCCGGACTCCCGAAAAAGCAATTTCCGCGCCCGCCCCTCAAACGCCGGTCGCGCCCGCCGCAGCGGACATCGGAACGCCTCTGCTCCATCCGCAAGGCCTTACCCTCGCCGATCTCGAGCCGCAGTGGGTGGCCATCACCGAAGCCGTGAAAGCCCAAAAAGTGGGCCTGGGGTTGTTTCTCGCCGAGGGCTGGCCCACCCGGCTCGAAGGAAAAAAACTGGAGATCATGTTCGCGGCCAACAACGGGTTTCACATCGATGCCGTCGAGAAAAATGCTGTGGAGCTGCAGAACATCATCGAGAGCGTGGTGGGCGTGCAACTGCGCATTCATTGTATCAAGGATGAACGCGGCATTCTCCCGCAACTGCGAAAAATACCCCCGGGTGTGGACAAAAAAAGCGATTTTGAATCCCTGCTGAAACAGAATGACGCGGTACAAAAAATCGTCGATACCTTTGACGCGGAATTTATGAAATAACCGATAGAGGTGAGAGATGTTCAACAAAGGCAACATGGGCAACCTCATGCGCCAGGCGCAAAAGATGCAGGAAGATTTGCAAAAGGCGCAGGAGAATCTGGTCAATATTCAGGTCGAAGGAACTGCCGGCGGCAATATGGTGGCGGTCACCGCCAATGCGGCGCAGGAGATATTGCACATAAAGATCGATCCACAAGTCGTCGATCCGCAGGATGTGGAGATGCTGGAGGATCTGGTGCTGGCGGCCGTCAATCAGGCGCTGCAAAATTCCCGGGCCAAGGCTGAAGAGGAACTGGCCAAGGCAACCGGTGGCATGGGGCCCGGCATGCTCGGCGGACTCAAGCTTCCCGGTTTTTAACATCACAGCGACATGCGAGAATAAAAGTGCGCTATTCATCTGAAGCAGTAGAACGCGCGGTTCATGAATTGAGCAAACTGCCGGGGATCGGACGCAAATCCGCGCAGCGTCTGGTCTTTTATCTGCTCAAAAGACCGGCTGAGGATGTCAAGATACTGGGAGAGGTGCTGCAGGATTTGCACGAAAAAGTGAGATACTGCTCCCTTTGTTATAACATCACCGAACAGGACCCCTGTCCTATTTGCACGGATGTCACCCGTGACCGCAGTATGATCTGCGTGGTGGAAGAGGCCAACGATGTCGTGGCGCTGGAAAAGACGGTGGAGTACAGGGGCTTATACCATGTGCTCGGCGGCGCCTTGTCGCCATTGGATGGAATCGGTCCGGATCATCTCAAAATGCGGGAACTGGTAACCCGTCTTTCCGGTCAGATACGCGAAGTCATTCTCGCCACCAACCCCAATACCGAAGGCGAGGCCACTGCCCTCTATCTGGTCAAATTATTGAAACCGCTCGACATCAAACTTACACGCATCGCCCGCGGAATTCCCGTCGGGGCCGACATCGAATATGCCGATGAAATCACCCTCTCCCGCGCCCTTGAAGGACGCGTGACGCTCTGAGAGCCGGGAAGAGAGGCCGTGTCGCCTGAATCTCTGCGCGGCGCAGCAGTGGCGAATTTATCTCTTGCCTTTATCGACAAATTTTTAGTACCTTAAATTAAACCACCCCTTTCGCAGGGCCGGCGGTTGTTTCCCGGCCTTTACTCTTATTAAGGTGACGCGCTTTTAATGACAAACGCACGCTGCATGGAGCGGATCGCGGCTGCTCTGGCGAGCACACTCTATAGCGGCTATTCGCCCGTGGCGCCGGGAACGGTCGGGGCTGTGGTTGCCGCGCTGCTCCTGTGGTATTCCGGCATCGATCAGGGCGTGCCGCTGCTCGTTCTGGCTGTTTTCGTCTCTCTGGCCGGCGTCTGGGCCGGAAAACGCGTGGAGAAAATATGGGGCCCCGATCCGGGCCGTTTCAATTGGGACGAGGTGGCGGGCATGATGGTCAGTTTGCTTTTTCTGCCCCACACCGTTCCGGTCTTTGTGCTGGCATTTGTGGCTTTCCGGTTTTTTGACATTGTCAAGCCCTTTCCGGTGAACCGTTTTGAAGCGTTTCCACACGGTTGGGGCATCATGGGGGACGACATCATGGCCGGCCTCTATGCCAACATCGTCGTGCAAATTTTGGCAAGAACTGTTTTATAGACCGGCAGTGCCAGGCACTGCTGCTGATAGGTGCAAATGGTGACAAACCAGGTTAGATCTAAAAGGTGAAGCGTGCTGCGGGTAGAGATCATCTCCATAGGCGATGAGTTGTTGATTGGTCATACCGTCAACACCAATGCGGCATGGATGGGGGAGCAGCTTTTCAAATCCGGTATTCAGGTGTCATGGATCAGCGACGTCGGAGATGAAGCCGGCGCCATCCGCACCGCCCTTGAGCGCGCCGAAGAGCGCGCCGAGGTCGTCCTGGTCACGGGCGGGCTCGGGCCGACCCACGATGATATCACCCGCGAGGTGGTCTGCGATTATTTCGCCACCGGGCTGCGGCTGGATCATGATCTGCTGTTGGAGATCGAGCGTCTTTTTTCACGACGCGGTATCCCCATGGCGCGCATCAACGAAAATCAGGCGATGGTGCCCGGAGGCGCCCGCCTGATCACCAATCATCATGGGACGGCGCCGGGATACGTTTTCGAACGCGGCAACAGGCGTTTTTATTTCATGCCCGGCGTGCCTTTTGAGATGAAAGCGATGATGACCGGCGTCATCCTGCCGGAGCTGGCGCTGCTCAAGTCGGATCAGGTTATCCTTCATCAGATGCTCAGCACCATTGGCATCGCGGAGAGCGCGCTCTTTGAAAAGATCGGTGATATCCAGGCCATCGAAGCCCTGGCACACGTTGCCTTTTTGCCGGCGCCTTCCGGCATTCGTATCCGCCTGACCGTGTACGATCACGATGATGCCAGAGCCCGTGAGCGATTGCGTCAGGCGACAGCCCTGATACGGCAAAACATTGAACCCTATGTCTATGCCGATCGGGACATCCCCCTGGAAGAGGCGCTGGCGGAATGCCTGGTGCGTGCGCAAAAGAGCATTGCGGTGGCGGAATCATGCACCGGCGGTCTGATCGCGCACAAATTCACCAACATTCCGGGCAGTTCCAGATTCTTTGAAAGGGGCGTCGTCGCCTACAGCAATGCCGCCAAACAGGAGATTTTGGGCGTTGCGGAAGCGCTGATCGCGGAGCATGGCGCCGTCAGCGCCGCGGTCGCCCAGGCCATGGCGCAGGGCATTCGTCGCATCGCGCGCAGCGATTTTGGTTTGGCGACCACCGGCATCGCCGGCCCGGATGGCGGCAGTGCGGAAAAGCCGGTGGGACTGGTTTATGTCGCTTGCGCCGACGCCAGGCGGTGTGTGGTGCATGAACGCCACCTGTTTGCCAACGAGCGCCTCGTGAACAAAGAACGCTTTGCCTATGCGGCGCTCAATCTGCTGCGGAAACAAATGCAGGACCTTGTGGATTAATGGCCACGATTCGAACGTTCATCTGTTTTGATCTGCCGCCCGATGTGCGTGCGCAATTGCAGGAGGTGCAGACACAGTTGACTCCTTTTGGCAGCGGTGTCGCCTGGGTCAAGCCGGAGGGCATCCATCTCACCCTCAAATTTCTCGGCGATGTGCAGGCCGGCCAGATGGATGTCATCGCCGCGGCGGCCGAGCGCGCGGCCATGGATGCTTGCGCTGTTCCCGTCACCGTTCAGAATCTGGGTGCATTCCCCCATTTTCGCAGGCCCAGGGTCTTGTGGGCGGGCATACAGGAACGAAGCGGTGTCCTGAACCGGCTGCAGCAGCAGATCGAAATGGAATTGGCGCAATTGGGGTATCCGCGCGAGGAGCGTCCTTTTTCACCGCATCTGACCCTGGCAAGAGTGAAGGATTTCGCCGCTTCGCAAGCAGTTGTTGCGCGGTTTCAAAAATTAACGTTTGCGCCGGTCACCTTCCGGCCTGCTGCCATCATCGTCATGCGCAGCGATCTCAGACCGGAAGGCGCCGTCTATTCACCAATGCGAACCATTGAACTTTAACAGATGGGAACCATCATGTCTGAAGAAAAAGAGGAAAAGCGAAAAGCGCTTGAATTGGCCATGACGCAGATCGACCGGCAATACGGCAAGGGTTCGGTCATGTGGCTGGGCGCGGACAAGATCGTGGCGATTGACACCATCTCCACCGGATCGATCTCGCTGGATGCCGCGCTGGGCGTCGGCGGTGTGCCGCGCGGCCGCATCATCGAGATATTTGGCCCGGAATCTTCCGGTAAAACGACGCTGGCCCTGCACATCGTCGCCGAAGCGCAGAAAAAAGGCGGTTTGGCCGCTTTTGTGGATGCCGAACACGCTCTCGACGCGCGTTATGCCCAGCTGTTGGGTGTGGACACCGACAATCTCCTCATTTCCCAGCCGGATACGGGTGAACAGGCGCTGGAAATCACCGAAACGCTGGTGCGCAGTGGCGCGCTCGATGTGGTGGTCATCGACTCGGTGGCCGCCCTGGTGCCGAGGGCCGAAATCGAAGGCGATATGGGTGATGCCCAGATGGGATTGCAGGCGCGGCTGATGTCGCAGGCCATGCGCAAACTCACCGCGGCCATCAGCAAATCCCACACCTGCGTGGTCTTTATCAATCAGATTCGTGAAAAAATCGGCGTCATGTTTGGCAGTCCGGAGACGACCACCGGCGGCCGCGCGCTCAAATTTTATGCCTCTGTGCGCATGGACATCCGCCGCACGGCATCGATCAAGGATGGCGAAAGTGTCATCGGCAACCGCACCAAGGTCAAAGTCGTCAAAAACAAGGTGGCGCCGCCCTTCCGGGAAGCCGAATTTGATATCATCTATGGCAAGGGTATCTCCAGGGTGGGTGACCTCATCGATCTGGCGGTCAATAACAATATCATCGACAAGAGCGGCACGTGGTTCTCCTTTGGCGATGAGCGCCTCGGTCAGGGCCGGGAGAATGTGCGCCGTTTCCTCGACCAGAATCCGCCGCTGCTGGCGACCATCGAAACCAGGGTGCGGCAGGCGCTGGGATTGATCCCCGCTGAGCCTGAGGCGAAAGAGGACACAAAGAAATCGGACTGAGCGGCCGCTTTCCAGGCGATCGGGCGAACTGTGCGATGAATACACGTACCATCACAGCCATTGAGATTCAGAAAAAGGATCCCAATCGCATCTCGGTCTTTCTCGATGGCGAATTCGCTTTCGGCCTCCATCAGGATGTGCTGCTGGAATGCGGCATCGCCAAAGGCGATTTGCTCAGCGATGAGCGGATTCAACAGATTCTCGATCTGGAAGAGCGCAAGCGCGCCAGGGAAAAAGCCCTGCGGCTGCTGGCGGTTCGTGCGCGCAGCCGCAAGGAACTTGGTGACCGCCTCAAACAGGCCAAATTCGGACAAAGTGCTGTGGAATGGGCACTTGCAGAGCTGGAGCGTCTCGGCCTCATCGATGACGGCGTTTTCGCCCGGGCTTTCGGCCAAACGCGCGCCATCGTCCGCCCCAGCGGCGCCTATCTCCTGCGCCTGGAGCTGCGCCAAAAAGGCCTCTGCGACGAGGATGTCGAAAAGGGTGTCGCGGCGGCTTTTGCGGAGAAGAACGAGCGCGATCAGGCGTTTGAACTGGCCGGCAGACGCAAGCGGACACTCGCCGCCCTCTCCGAAGAGAAGGCGCGCAAACGCTTGAATGATTTTCTCTTGCGCCGCGGTTTCAGCTGGGACCTGGTCACGGAAATCATGGAAGCGTGGGATCAGCTCTAGGAAACCGGCATACTCAATTAACCAGGGAATACGATTTAATGACTTCCAACGAAATACGGCACTCTTTTCTTGATTTTTTCAAAAGCAAGGGACATCATATTGTTTCCAGTGCGCCGGTCATTCCGCAGGACGATCCAACCCTGCTCTTCACCAATGCCGGCATGAACCAATTCAAGGATATTTTTCTCGGACTGCGCCAGCGCACGGCGCCGCGCATCGCCGATTCGCAAAAATGCATCCGCGTGTCCGGGAAACACAACGACCTCGAAGAGGTCGGGCGCGACACCTACCACCACACGTTTTTTGAAATGCTGGGGAATTGGTCGTTTGGCGATTATTACAAGAAGGAAGCTATCGAATGGGCATGGCAGCTTCTCACCGATATTTGGGGGCTGGAAAAATCACGCTTATGGGTGACCTATTTCAAAGACGAACAAGGACAAATTGAAACGGATGCAGAAGCGGCCGTGAATTGGCGCAGTCAGCCTGGGTTAAAACAAGACCATATCCTTCCTTTCGGGCGTAAAGATAATTTTTGGGAAATGGCGGACACAGGACCTTGCGGACCATGCAGTGAGATCCACTATGACAAAGGTGCCAAATACTGCGATAAACAAGGTGATCCTAACCATGTATGCGGCGTGAACAGCGACTGCCACAGGTATCTTGAGCTTTGGAACCTGGTTTTCATCCAATACAATCGCACCAGCCCCACCAACCTTGATCCGCTGCCTGCCAGGCATGTGGATACCGGGATGGGTTTTGAGCGCATCGTATCGGTAATACAGGGTGTGGATTCTAATTACCGCACAGACCTTTTGATGCCCTTAATAGACGTCGTGATGGAATTGACTGGTGATGATGCAGAAAGACGCGATCAAAACTTCACGCCATATCGTGTAATTGCAGACCACGCTCGGGCAGCTTCGTTTCTGATCGCTGATGGGGTGGTCCCAGGCAATATTGGGCGTAATTATATTTGCCGAATGATCATTCGCCGAGCTTCACGTTTTGGAGCAAAACTTGGCCTCAACGAACCATTTCTCGCAAAAGTCGCAGAAAAAGTAATTGAAAATTATGGTGATGCCTATCCGGAGTTAACCAAGAACCAAAAAACGATTTTGGATAACATTACTCAGGAAGAAGAACGTTTTCAAAGTACTGTGGAAAGAGGACTTGCGTATCTTGAAGATGAAATTAAGAAGCTTCAGGATAAAGATACGAAAGAATTGGATGGACGCACGGCCTTTGACCTTTATGCCACTCACGGGCTGCCATTGGAGATTACCAGGGATGTCCTTAGAGAAAAAGGTTTTGATGCGGACCAAAAAGGTTTTTTTGTTGCCATGGAAGAACATCGGATTAATTCCGGAGCTGGAAAAGAATTTGGCCCGTTAGGGGGAGAAGACGCTGAATTTTATTCGATCCTGTTTAAACAGTTGAGAGATCAGAGTCTGATTGATGAATCGGGTATTGTATATAACCCCT
>DCUM01000189.1 GCA_002327255.1 bacterium UBA2214
GATAATTGCCGTTGTAATTGGCCTGGTCTGTGGTCAGATTTTCTCCGGTGTTGAATGGCGTAGCCGTTCCGGCACGGCAGGCATATTCCCATTCAGCTTCCGTCGGCAGACGGAAATTGGCTTTCCTTTTTTCACTCATCCAGCGGCAATAGGCAACGGCGTCGTTCCAACTCACATGAAGGACCGGGTGTTGTTTGTCTTTTTGTTCATTCCCTTTGGCATCGCATCTCCAGTTGACGCCGGACTTTTTCGTCCACTCCTTGCCGCTCCATGCGTAGCTGCCGCCGTCTTTATCCGCATCGGTTATATAGCTGCTTTCGGAGATAAAGGATTCGAACTGCGCCAGAGTGACCGTATGCTTCGCCAGAAAAAAATCGCCAACTTTGACTTGGTGCTGTGTTTCGTCCTCTTTTCTACCATCTTCTTCCCCGGGACTACCCATTAAAAACACCCCCCCTTTTATGAAAAGAAATTCAGCGCCCGCTTGATAAAATTCCTGCGCCATATCCAATCCGGAGAAATCGATTTCCTGTAAAAAATCCGGATTTTCCAATGCTTCCTTCGCAATAAAATATTCAAGAATCGATTTGTGGGCGAATTTCCAGTTACCTTCCATGTCGCGGGTGAGAAGGGACTGGCCGGTTATTTCATAGTCCTGCAAATCAAGATGGTTAGTATGGGCGATTTCGATGGCTGTTTCCTTTTTTAACTCTAACATGTTGGTCTCTTTGCGGCGTCTAAAAATCGCCACGGCGACTTTCCTGGAATAATCACGCAAATCCTGTTTGAATTTTTCACGCTCCACCTGCTGCGGCTTGCGCTTATGGGCTTCCCGATCGATCCATTTTTCCACCAGGGTTTCATAAATCTGTTTTGTACTGGTGAATTCATGCTTTTCTTCCACCAGGTAATCAATGTAACTCAGCAGCATCGGCCGGACCATCAGTTTCGGCGAGTTGCGTACGACAGTAGCGGCTATCTTTTTTTTGCGATAGTTCCAAAATTTGAATAGCCCATATTTTTTATTGAGATAACTCTTTATTTCCCGGCTGTCAAAAGGAGAAAGATAGAGCTTGGCGAGCGTGTGAAAACCCTTTTCATCAAACGTTGGGATTTTAAGCTCATAAGGTTTATCTTCCTGCCCTGGGAAATATTGGGTGCGGCTGGTAATCACCACTTCACGAAAATCGCGCACCGCCTCAATAATTTCATCGAGGCGGCGGCGAAATCGTTCATCGTCGTTCAATCCATCGGGCACAGAAGGCGGAATTAGCTGCTTGTCTTCATCGAAAGCATCCAGCAACAGAATCGTATTGCGTGCCTCTTCGGGGGGTATTTGCCTTATCTGATCCATGATGCGGCTGTCGCCGAAGGGGAAAAGACGGATCTTATATTTGCGGCGGAAATTGAACAGGGAATTATAGCGGACATATAGATTAATTATAAAAGTGGTTTTACCCATGCCAGAATCAGCCAGCACCAGATAAAATTTGTCGCTCTCTTTTTTTTCATCAAAGGCGGTCTTGATGAAAAAAGGGATCAGGAGTTCAGTAGCGACAAATTTATGGCTGAAGGCTGGTTCTTCTTCGCTGGTGGGGGAGCAGTTTTGATAACGCGTGGGGATATAAAGTTCGCGCGATCTTTTTACCTTCTGGTAATCAAAATAGGGCGATAAATCTTGTGCGGTTTTTGAGTTTTTATAGTGGTTACTGAATAATTGAAGACCTGTTTTCAGGCCATATAAAAGAAGGCCGATCGCCGCGGTCGCGATAATCACACTGACCCCCTTGCTGACCCCCCAATTCTCAAGAATGGCGGCAAACGGGATGAGTTTTAAAAGCTCTTCTATGACTTTTTCCATATGCAATTCTTTCCTTTGCCTAGGATGAGTGAACCTGGCCTGCTCGCCAGGATATGGTTACCATAATCCATTCTACACCAAAATCAAGAATTTAAAAGTGCAATTAGAGAAAAACACCTATTCAAACTGCGCCTTCCAGTCTTCAAAAGACTTTTTCAGCAGGCCAAGTTCGTGGGTCAAGGATTCCACCTTCTCCTCCAGGGCCGCGATGCGGACGCGATCGCCCTCGTCGGTCGCATCCGGCGCAAAGTTCCAGGCGGACAAATCCGGCTCGCCGCAGAGCAGGTGCACGTAGCGCTGCTCCTTTTGGCCGGGCTGCCGCGGCAGCTGCCGGATGAAGGGTTTGTCACCCGCGGTCAACTCCTGCAGCACCGCATCGACCCCGGATAAATCTGCAAAGGAGAACATGCGCTCCGCGCGGCCGCGCAGCTCACCCGGCGTCTGCGGCCCGCGCAGCATCAGCTCGCAGAGAATGGCCACCTGCGCATCGCCGAGATGCAGTTTCTCCTTGAAGTAGTGACGGTATTTTGGCGTGCGAATGCCCGCCCCCGTCACCACCGCGGCAAATCCTTTGGCGCGCACCCGATCCAGCACCCGCTGCACGGTCACTTCATCATATTGAACGACCGGATTGCGGTTCGATTTCTGATTGCAGGCATTGGTGATGGCGTTCACCGTCATCGGATAATATTCCGGCGTCGTCAGCTCTTTTTCCACCAGACACGCCAGGACGCGCGCTTCTTCCTGATCCAGCATCAAATCCATCATTTTCTCTCCCGGGAATGGCGGTTTGTTCTTTTTTTAAAATAATAATCCAGGGGCAAATAACCAACATCTTTTACTCCTTCCCTTGCCCACTCCCCGCTGCATCGCCTCAGAGCGGATTACACCATTGCCGGGCCGGTGCTTGCCCTCTGCTCCTCCATCGTGCCAAATAAAAATGTGCTTTGACCATTCTCATATTTGCCGTAACTTTTAGCAGGCAATCTATTGACAAAGGAGACGGGTCATGCGAAAAAGTATCTTGATTTTAGCCCTCTGCCTCGCTGCTTCTGTGCAGGCGCAGAAATTCGCCGGACTGGCGCCGACGCCGCCCATGGGCTGGAACAGCTGGAACAAGTTCGGCTGCGATGTCGACGAAGCACTCATCCGCGCCACCGCCGACGCCATGGCCGCCAGCGGCATGAAAGCCGCCGGCTATCAGTATGTCGTCATCGACGACTGCTGGCACGGCCAGCGCGATTCCCTCGGCTTCATCCATCCCGATCCGCAGCGCTTCCCGTCGGGCATGAAGGCGCTGGCGGACTACATCCACAGCAAGGGATTGAAATTCGGCATCTATTCCGACGCGGGCTGGAAGACCTGCGCCGGACGCCCCGGCAGCCGCGGCCGAGAATTTCAGGACGCGCAGACCTACGCCGCATGGGGCATCGATTACCTCAAATACGACTGGTGCCATAGCGACGACCTCGCCGCCAAAGGCGCCTACAAAACCATGAGCGAGGCCATCCATCACGCCGGAAGACCCATTGTCTTCAGCCTGTGCGAATGGGGCAGCAACAAGCCCTGGGAATGGGCCCGGGAGGTCGGCCACCTCTGGCGCACCACCGGCGACATCGCCGTCGTTTTCGATGGCATCGTGGATCATGGCACCTGGAAATCGTGGGGCGTGATGCAGATTCTCGATATGCAGGAAGGACTGCGCGTTTATGCCGGACCCGATCACTGGAACGATCCGGACATGATGGAGGTGGGCAACGGCATGACCGTCAGCGAGGACCGCGCTCATTTTTCCATGTGGTGCATGCTCGCCGCGCCCCTCATGGCGGGCAATGATCTGCGCACCATGAACGCCGAAACCAGGGCCATCCTCACCAATGCCCAGGCCATCGCCATCAATCAGGATCCGCTGGGCATTCAGGGACTGAAGTATTTCGCCCAGGACAGCCTGGAAATCTGGTTCAAACCGCTGCAGCAGGAGGAATGGGCGGCCTGTTTTCTCAACCGCAGCCGGCTCAGCAAGCCGGTGACCTTCAACTGGGACGAGCATCACATCGTGGATGAATTCAGCAAACGCGAGATCGATTTTACCAGGGCGAGCTGGAAATTATTCGATGTGTGGGCGAACAGGGAGATGGGGACGACGAAGAAACCGCTTGGCGTGCAGATTCCATCTCACGATGTCCTGCTGCTGCGGCTGACGGCGTTGAAAAAATAGCGCCTGGCATAAAAACCCTCACAAAAAGCCACAAAGGGCAGAGATACAAGAGCTGTTCCTTGTGGCTTTTTTTATCTCCAATCCATCGTCTGCCCTGCAAATGTTCCGTGCTTTCTGTGGCGACCTCTTTGCTCAGTGGGCCACACCATTGATGACAACACCTTTGCACTTTTCGACTGTAAAAGCCGGCGGGATGACCGCTTCTATCCTGGCCCCCACGAAGACGATGTCTTGTGCGTGGCTGATGCGAACGCCCTTTTTCGCCGTGATATCGATATTTTCCATCGTGATATTCCGCAGCGGCAGCTCCGGCAAGCCATTCATCACGATGGCGTCACCCGCACCGCGACAGACGATATCCCTGAACTCGATTTTCTCAAAAATCGGCGTCTCTTCGCTCACCGCAGGCGGCGGCGCAGCGCCTTTTGCAGCGCCCGTATAAAAAAGATCGAAGAGGATGGCCTCTCCCGCAATGTCGATCATCTGAATGTCGTGAATGAAGATATCGCGCACCCGGCCGCCACGGCCGCGCGCGCTCTTGAAACGCAATCCGACATCGGTGCCGATGAACGTGCACTGCGACACCCAGATCTTTTCCGCGCCGCCCGACATCTCGCTGCCGATGGTGAAACCGCCATGCCCGTGATAGACCGTGCAATTCTGCACCACGATCCGTTCGCTGGGACGCCCGCGGCGGCGGCCCTCCGCATCCCTGCCGGACTTGATGCAGATGGCATCGTCCCCCACATCAAAGCTGCAATGCGTCACCAGCACGTTTTTGCACGACTCGAGATCGAGGCCGTCTCCGTTCTGCGAATACCAGGGATTGCGCACGGTGATGTTGCGGATGATCAGATTCTCGCACAGCAGCGGATGAATGTTCCACGCCGGTGAATTTTGAAACGTGGGACCGTCGAGTAAAACATTTCTGCAGTTGACCAGCCGGATCATCACCGGACGCAAATAGGCCCGGACCGGCTCGACGTCGGCGCGGCTGATGGGGCGACCCCTGTTGCGCAGGGAATCGAGATAGGCCTCGCCGCGCAGGGCGGCCGCCGTGGGCCACCAGATTTTGCCCGCCTTGTCGACGACGCCGCCCGAGGCGCGCAACAGCCGCCACTGATTGCCGCTGAGTTTGAACTGTTTCACCGGCCGCCAGGCATCACCCGATCCGTCGATGATGCCCGTTCCGGTGATGGCGATGTTTTCGGCCTCCACGGCGTTGATGGGCGAGGTGCAGCGCCACTGCGCCTCGCCCTCAAAGTTTGCGGCGATCACCGGATAGTCCTCATAATTTCGGCTGAATCGCAGCAGCGCGCCCGCCTCAAGATGCAGGTTGACGCGGCTGGCGAGATGAATCGGGCCGCTGAGCCACAGACCGCGCGGAATCACCACGCGGCCGCCACCGGCCTGCGCACAGGCGGCGATCGCCTTGTTGATGGCTTCGGTGTTGGCGATCTCGCCCCCCGCCACTGCGCCGTACGCCACAATATGGAAATCGCGTTTGGCAAAGGCCGGCACTTCCAGGTCCGGGAAATCAAACGGCACACCGCTGATGCTGATTGTGTTCCCAGCCGGCCGTGTCTGAAAAGCGGTGGTCTGAGATCCCCACCTGGCCTGCCAGGCCGGCCAGTCGCGCTGCAGCAGAACAGCCGGCCAGTCGCCGAGCCAGGCATAATCGTTGCGCCGTTCCGAAGATATCTCCGCCATATCAAAGTATATCCTGCCGTCGCGGTCGCTGAAAAAGGGTTTGTTCGGGCCGATGAGATAGAAACGCGCCCACAGGGGCGGCGCTGTCACGTCATGCACCACAACTTTGTTGAACCCGATCGGACTGGAGGCATCGCGGACATGATCGACGCGAATCCCGGTGATTTTGACTCTTTCGAACCAGTCCACTGCGCCGCGAATGGCGTTCGCAACAGCCGGCGAGGGAGGATCGATGCCCATCAGAAACTGCACGATGGCGACCGATTCCTTGCCGCTGAGCGATATCAGCTCGTAGGCCCGCGCCGGGGCCGGGAGCAGCGTTTCCTCATCATACTGCGCACACCAGCCCGTGGGCTTGCCATCCTCTTCGAGCTGGGTCGCCAGGATGCAGGTGATCCCCTTGTGAACGGCCGCGGTAGCGCGTTCCCGCCTCGCCCTGTCGACAAAGGCATAGGCCCCCTCCTCCTCAACCACGGCGCGCAGCAGGCAGAGGACGCCGATCATGGCGTCGTCATTATAGGTGATGCGGGAGTAGTAACCCTTGAGCAGGGGATAAAATTGCGGCCAGCCGCCGTTGTCGTACTGCGCTTCCAGAAGATAATCGAGTCCGCGCTCAAAGGAGGCAACATAGCGCGGCTCGGCATGGTTCCCTATCATCCTGGCAAGAAAAAAAAGCTGGGTATAGGTGGCGCTGTTGTCGATGGTGGCGTAGGGTTCGTCGGGATGGGCGGCCAGTTTTTGCCGCTGCGGCGCCGCAACCGCTTTGGTCATGTCGATATTCTTGGGCCAGCCGCCGCTGGCGCGCTGGTAGAGCAACACATTCTCGGCGACTGTCAGCGCCTCTTTGGTCGCGTACCAGGAGGCCTCGCGGCTCATGAGGGCGGCCCAGGTGGGCGATGAAAATGAGACCGCAAAGGGCTGCTGCGCCCCCCATCCGGCTTGCGCGATGATAACCAAAAAAAACGTCGTTCTCAATAAGCCTTTTCCTGCTGACACACCAATACGGGTTTGCATCTATTTTTTTCCTCTGTTTTCCAACACACCAGCGTATCAACGCTTCAACCTTGCAACATACCACACGCCAACGATCCCAATTCCTATCCGTCGTATTCCGTGATGATCACACGATATTCCGGAATGACGGGGAGCGCGATGGCCTGAACGGGTACCAGGGGATTCGCCACAGCCACCGTGCGATGCGTATCACCCCAGGCGGACGCTGCAGTGATCAGGTACGCTGTCGTCAAGCAGCGCAAGCTCGTATGCATGGAAAAATCCTGTTTGAGATGAATGCCTTTATTGTGATTTGAACTGCGTGTCGAGCCACCGGAACGCCGCATCCTGCATGGCCGCTGAAAACCGGTGTCCGCCGGGCCAGAGTTTCACGACGAGATTTTCCGCAGCGTTCTGCGATGCCCAGATCGCCTGCAGTTTTGCAAAGGCCGGTTCCACGGCGGCGCGCGGAAAGAGGTGGTCGCTGGCGCCGTTGAAAAACAGCATCGTCTTGGGAGCGGCGAGGCCGGCGACATCGGGATAGTCCAGCAGGTTGGCCAGACCGGGATGGCTGGTGGTGAAGGCCGACTGCCCGCTGGTCAGGTTATTGCCCGGCGTCAGCAGTTCGTTGCGGCAGGCCATCCAGCAGACGCAGACCGCGGCGCGGACCTGATCCGTCAGGGCGGCGAGCTGCCAGGCGCGGTAGGCGCCGAAGGAATGACCCAGGGCGGCGATGCGCGTCGCATCCACTTCCGGCAGGGTGGCGAGAAATCGGACGGCCGCCAGATCTTCCCAGGCGGTGAGGCCCGCCAGGGACATGCCCATGTTGAGCAGGTTGGAGGCCAACGCCTGCTGGCCGTCCTTGCCGCCACCGGCCCGGTCGCCCCAGTTCAGCGCATCAGTGACGAAACAGAGATAACCCCGTTGGGCCAGTTCGTCGCCGACGAAGCGGCCGTCGTAACCGCCCTCCACCCACTTTTCCGCGGATTCCAGCAGCGCGGGCGACACCTGAAACGGTCGCACCATTTTTTCCTTGCCGATGTCAAATTTCGCGCCATGATCGTGCAGCAGCAGCACCGCCGGGAAAGGGCCTTCCCCTTTTGGAACGAGCGCATAGCCCAGAACGCGGCTCCAGGCATTGAGACTGAAAACCACTTTTCGGGCGACATGGGTGCCGCGATCCTCCACGGCGATCACAACCGGACCAAAATCACATTCGGGCGGCGGCGTCAACAGCAGCGACAGAACCCTTGCACGGGTGAGATCGCGCCAGGCCTGAAAATCGCCGAAGGATCCGGAGAGCCACGATTGTGGAA
This sequence comes from bacterium UBA2214, assembly GCA_002327255.1. Classification (GTDB taxonomy): domain Bacteria; phylum Zhuqueibacterota; class Zhuqueibacteria; order Residuimicrobiales; family Residuimicrobiaceae; genus UBA2214. Next base: position 8,099 of record DCUM01000189.1, read on the forward strand.
AGGTGAGGCGTTCTTTGGCCAGGTCGTAAAAGACGGGCAGATTTTCCGCCACCCCCCTGCGTTGATAATTCGTATCGCCGGCAGCGTGGATCAAGCGCGTCGATTGCGCCTGCAGCAAACCAGAGCACGAAATGAAAAATACAAAGATAATTAGACGCTTCATATCGATCCCGCTTATCATCGGTTTCGGCCGGCCCGATGCAAGGCTGCACAAGGGCTGCCGTCATTTGAAAACGCGAGCTCTGTTGTGAGCTGGCTCTCCGGAGGGCGACCGGTCGGCCTCTGGAGAGGCCTCC
>DCUM01000148.1 GCA_002327255.1 bacterium UBA2214
CGACGCTGACCGGCGACGTGTTCTACAATCACAGCAAAGTGAGCCGCAAAGTCGAAAACAGCACCGCTGGTTTGCCCATGTCGGAGCGCGTCAACTTGTCCGGTTTCGGGGTTCGCCTTGGTGTTCTGCTCGAAATTCGCTAATCCGTTTTTGCGGCGGATATCTCCTGCATCTGCCGCTTCCTTTTTCTCCCGGCTGCCATGATCGAAAGAAGAGTCACGTTTGGACCGGGCAGTGCGCTGACCCCCGTGGTGCGCGCACTGCTCGTGGCCAATGCCATCATCTATCTGCTGCAACTCCTGACCGCACCCCTGGGACTTGAACCGTTCTGGTTGCGTCATCTGGCCTTGTGGCCCTCGCAAGTATTACATCACTTTGCATTCTGGCAACTGCTCACCTATCAGTTCTTGCATGGCAGCTTCTTTCACGTCCTGTTCAATCTGTTCGCCCTGTGGATGTTCGGCGGTGAAGTCGAACGCGCCCTCGGCTCGAACCGCTTCCTGCGCCTCTATTTGCTCAGCGGTATCGGCGCCGGACTCTTTCATCTTCTTTTCAACGTCCACGCGACGGCGCCGGTGATCGGCGCCTCGGGCGCGATCTATGGCGTTTTGGTGGCCTTTGCCGTGCTCTATCCCAACCGGGTCGTGACGCTGTTGTTGTTCTTCGTCCTGCCCATTCAGCTCAAGGCCAAATACCTGGTGGCCATATTCATCGCCATTTCAACCTTCTCCGGCATCGAGAGTCAGATATTCGGCCTCCGCGATGGCATCGCCCACCTGGCCCATCTCGGCGGTGCCCTGACGGGCTTTCTTTTCCTGCGCACCGGGCCTCTGATCAGGGATTGGCAATTCACCTTGCGCAAGAGACGGGAATGGCGCCGCAGGGCGGCGAGCAGGGAAAAAGAATCCCTGAAAAACCGGCATCGCGATGAAATCGATCGCATCCTCGATCACATCAATGAAACCGGCTATGACGCGCTTTCGGAAAAAGAGAAAGAATTGCTCAAAAAAGCCAGTCGAAAAATCTCTGACGAATAAACGGGATGACGGTGGGAAAGTATCATAAAAAAAACAGATTGATCATTCTGGCTGGACTTGTCTCTCTGCTCTGCTTCCCCGTGCCGGGCGCAGCCAAAGTAATCACCGTCGTCGATGCCGCTTCCAAAACTGTCGTGGCGACCCTCCCGGTTCTCCAGGCGGGCCAATATGAATTCATCCCGTTGAGCCGATTCGCAAAAGCCCTCTCCATTCCCTATACAACCGATCCGCGCAAGAAACAGGCGACACTGGAAATCCCGCACAACCCCGTCACCGTCTACGGCATCAACCCGTTTCTGAGAGTCGGCGACCGTTGGGAGCAGATGCCCATCGCCGTATTGATCATCGACGATGAATATTATGTGCCGGTGCAGTTCTTCCTGAAAAAAATCCAGGACGTCCTGGCGGTACGCATGAAATACAATCCCCTGAAATCAGAGATCGAACTCGCTCCTCTCGGATCGACCATCGCTTCCGTGCGCATCGACGACAAGCAAAATGGCACGCTGATACGCATCGGTTTGAGTCAGGCCGTTAACGCCTCCAATATCTACACCAGTGAAAGCAACGGCTGGCTCTATGTGGACCTCTACGGCGGCGATTGCAGCACCTTCCGCACTTCTTCCATCCAGAAAACCGGCACCTTCGTGGATCGAACCACCTCGATGCAGCTCTCCAGGGATACGGCGCGGCTCGGCTTTCAGCTCAACAAAAAGGTGAAAGAAAAGAACGTCGCGGTCACCAACAATCCGCCGGAAATAATCATCTCCCTGCGCAGCCATGAGGAGGTGCCCACGGCCCTNNGGCAAGGATCCGGGCGCATTGAGCGCCGCCGGCTTGAAAGAAAAAGACGTGGTGTTGAAAATTGCCCGCGAGATAAAAGCCAAACTGGAGAAGGAATTGAAAGTCAAGGTCATCATGACCCGCAACAGCGACGTCTTCATTCCACTGGAAAAGCGCAGCGATATCGCCAACCACTCCGGCGGCAAACTCTTCATCAGCATCCACGCCGACTCGAATCCCAACAAGAAACTGCGGGGGCATACGGTCTACTTCATGGGACCCGCAAAGACCGAAGCGGCGCGGCGCGTGGCCCAGTATGAAAACTCGGTCATCCGTTTCGAAGAAGCCCGCGACAAGTACGCAGGATTGTCAGAGACCGCTTTCATCCTCGCCGCCAATGCCCAGAACAGCTACAACAAGGAGAGCGAAGAATTTGCCGCCATCCTCGACCGGGAAATGAAAAAACGCCAACCCCCGGAAGGATTTGGTGTACGCCAGGCCGGATTCTATGTCCTCTATGGCGCCTCCATGCCCAACATCCTCCTGGAAACCGCATTTATCTCCAACACGTCCGACGAAAAACAACTCAACAGCAAGGATTTTCAAACAAGCGTCGCCGATGCGGTCTGCAAAAGTGTACAGGAATTCAAGACCCGTTACGAAAACGCCCTCTAGGAGTCTGTCGGATTTAAATTGTAACTTATTGATTTTATTGCTTTGCCAGCTTGAGGGCCCGTTTTTTAAGTAATTATAAATCAATAGCTTAATTTTTTATATAGCTCAAATCCGACAAACTCCTAGGTTAGTCCTTTCCCCTGCCAGGTATCCCGTTTCAGCACTTCCCGTTCAATGGCGCGCCGCACGCCGTGCTTGTCGAGCGCCCATAGCGGCGCGAGCAGCATCTCCCGCGGCGCCTCGGCCGTGAGCCGCTGCATGACCATGTGCGCCGGCATGCGTTCGATGAAATCCACCACCAGAGCAGCATACGTTTCCAGCGTCAAGGGCTCGATTTCGCCCTGTTCGTGCTGTGCCGCCAGGGCGGTCTCTTTCAGGATGAGCAGGGGATGGAGCTTGATCTCGTGGAGGGGCCTCTGCGCCATGGCTTCTGCGGTTTGCCGGATCATTTCCGGCGTTTCCCCGGGCAGTCCGATGATGAGGTGTACGCAGATGCGCAGGGGCAAACGGCTTAGATCGTCAACCGCTTTTACAAAATCAAGAAACGAGTGGCCTCTGTGTATGCGCGCCAGGGTTTCATCGTGAATGCTCTGCAGGCCCAGTTCCACCCATAAATCGGTTTTGGCGGAGAGTTCGGCCAACAGCTCCACGACTTCGGAAGAGATGCAATCCGGACGGGTGGAGACGGCGAGTCCGACCACACCCGGATGCGAGATGGCATTCAGAAACAATTCGCGCAGGAGCGGCACCGGGGCATAGGTGTTGGTGGACGATTGAAAATAGACGATGAATTTGTCGATGCCCCTGCGCGCTGTTGCTTCTTCTATCCCCGCCTTGATTTGAGCCGGCACATCGATGTTCAAAGTGGATTGCATTCTGGAAAAGCTGTCGTTGCGGCAGTAGATGCACCCCCCTGCGCCCTTGTGGCCGTCGCGGTTGGGGCAGGTGAAACCGGCATCGACCGCCACTTTCCAGACTTTTTCACCGTACTTTTCGCGCAAAAACCGGGAAAAGCTGTATATGCGCGCTTCCAGATCAGCCGGCAACGATTTCCCCCTTTTTGATCACCTGGCAGACATGGTTCACGCCGTAGAAATAGGGGATCATGCCGTATCCCGGGGCGTCGATGACCAGCAAATCGGCCTGCTGCCCAGGCGCGATGACGCCGATCTGCGTCCGGTCGACGGCGTACGCCGCGTTGGCGGTGACGGCGGCCAACGCCTCGGCGGGCGTCATGCGCATCTGCGTGCACGCCAGGGAAAAGATGAGTTGCATGTTCAGGCACATGCAGCTGCCCGGATTGAAATCGCTGGCCAGGGCGACAATGCAACCCGCGTCGATGATCTGGCGTGCCGGGGGATAACCGTAATTGAGAAACAGAGAAACCCCCGGCAAAAGCGTGGCGCAGGTCGTGCTGTTTGCCAGCGCCGCGATCTCGTCCACGCTGATCTGCTCGAGATGATCGACCGACAGGGCGCCCATCTCGACGGCGAGGCGGGCGCCGCCGTTGTTGCTGAACTGGTTTGCATGCAGACGCAGTTTCAGACCGTGCTGCCGCGCCGCCTCCAGGATGGCTTTGGTCTCATCCACACCAAAATAGCCCTTCTCGCAAAACACATCGCAGAACTCGGCCTCTCCCGCCATCAGCGGCATCATTTCGATCACCTCGGCCGTGTATTGCGAAACGGTCTTGCCGGGCGGGACGGCATGGGCGCCGATGAAGGTGGGGATCAATTCCAGCGGCTGCAGCTGATGGAGCTTTTTGATGACGCGCAACAGTTTGAGTTCGGTTTCGAGATCGAGCCCGTAACCGGTCTTGACCTCCATGGTGGTGGTGCCGAGACGCAAAGCCGATTTCAAGTACTTCAAGGCAATCGCGGTCAATTCCTCTTCACCGGCCTGGCGCGTGTCGCGGACGGTCTTAAAAATACCGCCGCCGCCCCGGGCGATCTCCTGGTAGGTCGCACCGGCGATTTTCCGGGCAAATTCCTCCTCGCGCGTGCCGGCGAAGACCAGGTGGGTGTGGCTGTCGACAAAGCCGGGGATGACAGCGTGGCCGGCGAGCTCCAGGATGGTCACCGCATCATCGATCTGCTTTTCAATTTGTTGCAGCGGCCCGACCGCCGCGATGACGCCATTTTTTATATAAATGGACGCTTGGGTCATGACGCGGAGGTCGCGCATCGCCGGGCCGCGCACGGGGCTGGCCGGCGCCGTGGCCACCTGAGTGATATCTTTTAGCAGCAGGGAAGACATGATGGGACTCGCTTGGTATGGTTTGAATCGCTCGATCTCACAGGGTTCCTGCCTGGGGTCCCGTGTGCACGAACTTTTAAATGACAGGAAATTGGATTTTTCAGGATATTGGAAGAACAGGGGTATAGCAGGTTCGGCGCGCCTCTGACACCCTGCTTTTTGCCACCCCCCTCCGTGTCCTGTTCTCTCTCTGGCGTCATTTTAGCCTGAATAATTCATGGGTTTGCTTGACAGGTTCAGAATGATCGTTCAATTAAAAACAAAGTTTGAAGAAAGGTTTTATTTTAAATAATTGTTTTTAAATAACATTGGGCCAAATTCACGGGAATCCGAATCCTGTGTCAGGGATCGTTTCAAATTCAGTTTCTTCCACCCATGAGGTGAATGCCTTTGCGTTTGATGAGCGAGTTAACACCGAATCCGGGGGGAATTTGTTACTCCTGCATGTTAGCCAAATCTAAATTGAAAAACAAGCAAATCTTCAAAACCATATGCCATCCGGCGACGGCTTCCCCTTTCTTGCGCATGCCGCGCTCCCTATTCGAATACCCGCCAAAGGAGTATATCAAATGCCGCCCCTTGTCCGGGATGTGTTGTGTCACCTCCGCCAGGAACTCCAGCGCATCAAACACCTTAAAATTGCGCGACACCCCTTTGCGGAGCCGCTCATCCCCGGGATCGGGAAACCGCGCACACCGCAACCGCTTCAAGGCTCAAAATCGCCACGGTTGCTGATGATGCTGGGGCGGCTACAGCAAAAACGACTTGACCACAGATCAATAAAAAGCTATATTTGACTATGGGATCAGCGGCTGCAGGCGTTGAAAGGCGCGGCACGGGATCGTTTTCTCCTGCAACGGCATGGGCGCACCCGGGACTCCATGCCGTTGCCCGGGGTGAAAACATCTGACGTGACCCCGGCAAGCCTCGCAAAATTTCGTTAAGGGGCCACAACAAGGGAACGCCTGAGAACTGCTGATTTATCTTTTTCGGATTCGGCCTTGCTGGATCATTGTGTTTTTTCTGTATTGATAAAAGTTACCTCTCCAATGAGAACTCTGCTGGCATGGGAAGCCTGAAATATGGAACCGGAAATTATTACTGTTCTGATCATCCTCGTCGCCACGGTGGTGCTGCTTATTTTCGAGATCGTCCGCATAGACATCGTTGCGCTTGTCTGCATGCTTGCGTTGGGGTGGACGGGTATACTAACACCGCAGGAGGCGCTCTCCGGTTTTTCGAGCAATGCGGTGATCGCCATGATGGCGGTCATGATTTTGGGACAGGGTATTGCAAAAACCGGCATCATGGATCACTTCTCCCGGGCTGTCTTGAAAAAAGCGGGCGTCAGCAGAAAACGCATAATAGGGCTGATGTCATTATCTGTTGGGATACTGTCAGGATTCATTCAGAACATTGGAGCAGCGGCCCTCTTCTTGCCGGGTATTCTCAATATTTCCCGCAGGGGGAAAATCCCGGCTTCGGCGCTCATCATGCCAATCGGATTTGCCGCAATTTTGGGTGGAACCCTGAGCATGGTGGGTTCCGGACCACTGATTCTTCTTAACGATCTGCTGCGTAATGCTGCTTTGGAACCTTATGGATTGTTTAGCGTAACCCCGGCAGGATTGCTGCTGCTCCTTTTCGGAATCGGCTTTTTTTTATTGTTTGGCAAATTTGTGCTACCCTATTCAGAATCATCAAACAAAATAGTTTCTGAACAGGAAAAGTTGATAAAAGCCTTGCATTTGCCATTTAACATCTGGCATTACATGGTTTCACCAAACAGTCCATTAATTGGCAAAACAACCGAACAATCGGGTGTATGGGATACATTCAAACTGAATATTCTCGGCTTATCCCGTGGCAGAGACGTGGAATATGCTCCGTGGCGGGAAACAAAATTCGAAGCCGGGCAGGAGATTGCACTTTTGGGAAATGAGCAAGATGTAAAAAAATTCGCCTTTGCATTTAACCTCGAACTTGAAGAACGACCTGGCAGGTTCGCCAGTTTGAATGATCCCGAAACATCCGGTTTTGCCGAGGTGATTATTCCCCCTCGTTCGGAAATGATTGGTCAAACCATCCGAAAACATTCATTACGTAAACGTCATGCTGTGGAGCCGGTCCTGCTTTTCAGCAAAGGCGAAGAGATTCGCGGTGATTTTTCAGATCACATGGTAATTCCCGGCGATACGATTATCGTTTATGGTTTGTGGGACAAAATAAATGATCTCAAATCGAGCGCCAATTTTGTGGTGGCGACGCCTTTCGTCATGGAAAAGAAATATCCGTCAAAAACCTGGGTTGCCCTGCTCTGCTTTGCTGCTGCCCTTGGACTGGCTCTGGCAGGTTATTCTATTTCAATGGCATTTTTCACGGGCGCCATCGCGATGGTTCTGACACGGATACTCGATATTCAGGAAGCCTATCAATCCATTGAGTGGAAGGTTGTTTTCCTGCTCGCCGGGCTCATTCCTTTGGGTGTTGCCATGCAGAAAACCGGTACCGCTGCCTTTTTGGCAGGGCAAATGATGACGCTGGTTCAAGGAGAGCATCCGCTATTTTTGGTTTTCACCGTCGCCGTGTTGTCCACTTTATTTTCCCTGTTCATGACCAATGTGGGCGCTATTGTGGTGCTGGCGCCGCTGGTAATAAACATGGCGCAAATGGGTGGATTTGATCCCCGTCCCCTGGCACTGATGGCCGCAGTCTGTTCGGCCAATTCGTTTGTTTTGCCTACCCACCAGGTCAATGCGTTACTGATGTCTGCCGGAGGCTATCGTAATGCAGACTATGTTAAAGCCGGGGGAGGAATGACGCTGCTTTTTATCTTGATTGTCGTAACCGTTTTTTATCTGTTCTATTTATGAGTCCACTCTGACAAGGCTCAACCGTGAATTTATGCAAATCGACGCAAATTGAATTCATAAAAGTTAAGCAGTTGTAAATTCGTAAAATGCACACAAGTGACGGTTTATGGTTTATAGACCGGACTCCTTTATAGAACACCATTAAACCACCGGGGTACACTCCTTTGTAAACAGCTCTTACATCACCTAAAGGGATGCACGTCGATGATAAAAAAATCAGGAGGAAATATTTTATGCTACTCAAACACTTTTTCATCGGTAAAATTGCTCACAGCTCTTACATTCTCGCTGGCAAGAATAGCTGCGCGGTGATTGATCCCCAGCGGGATGTGGATATTTACATCACCGAAGCCCGGGCTATGGGGGTGGATATCACTCACATTCTTCAAACCCATCTCCACGCTGATTTCATTTCAGGGCATATGGATCTGGCAAAAAAGACCGGGGCGAAAATTTATGTGGCGGAATCGGCACGGTGCCCTTTTGACCATGTCCCGCTGTCGGAAGGCGACACCCTTGAATTGGAAGACATGGTGCTAAAAGTGCTGGAAACGCCGGGCCATACCCCGGAGCATCTCTGCT
>DCUM01000010.1:0-1363 GCA_002327255.1 bacterium UBA2214
CAGGCCGTCGCCTGGGGACAAAAATACGGCATTCACGTCTGTATCAACCTGCACCGGGCGCCGGGGTACTGCGTCAACCCACCCTCGACGCCGTTGCCGGCCAATCAAACGCTCAGTTTGTGGGAACATGCAGAAGCACAGCAGGCCTTTGCCGCCCATTGGCGCAAGTTCGCCGAACGTTATTTAAGTGTGCCCACCTCCGCGCTCAGCTTCAACTTGGTCAACGAGCCGGGCAACGTCAGCGGAGATGCCTATGTCAAGGCGGTGCAGCCGGCCATCGAGGCCATCCGCGCGGTGTCGCCGCAGCGCATCATCATCTCCGATGCGGTGGATTACGGCAACAGCCGCATTGATGCCCTGTTCTCCGAAAATATCGTGATCTCGCCGCATTTTTATAATCCATCCACCCTCACCCACTATAAAGCCGAGTGGGTCAATGGCGCCGATGCCTGGCCGCCGCCAACCTGGCCGCCGCAGATGGTTTCCAGCTATTTCTATGGCAGCGGCAAGTCTCCCTGGAATACGCCGTTGATTCTGCGCGGCGATTTTGCAGCGGGGAGTGTTGTCACTTTTCACGTCAACCAGGTATCTGCACGGGCAGATTTTCGGGTAACCTCTGGTTCAAAGACGATTTTTCAACACGATTTCCGCCCGGCAGCGGGCACGGGGGAGTGGAAGGAAGTCATCTATCGTCCGGAATGGAATATTTATCAAAATATCTACGACCGTGAGTATACCTTCACCCTGGTTAATGGCGTCAGCGAATTGAACTTTCGTGTTCTGACGGGCGACTGGATGACCTGGTCGATGCTGCGTTTCACGCCGCCGCCGCAATCTTCACAGGCGGAGATCACCATCCAGCCGGGCATCGCCGACTGGGGCGTGCCACAGGCGACCTACACCCTGCAGTCGGATGGTATCCTGGTGCTGGAACAGGCGCCCCGGGGGTTTGAAGACAGGTTTCGTTTTAACGGTTTTTTGCAGCAATGGGTGGATTTGAAAAAGAGCGGCGTCCCGGTGCATGTCGGCGAATGGGGCGTCTACAATAAAACGCCCCACGATGTCACCCTGGCGTTCATGGAAAACCGCTTGCTGGCGATGAAATCGGCGGGACTGGGTTGGGCGCTGTGGAATTTCCGTGGCAGTTTTGGCATCCTCGACAGCGGCCGTGAAGATGTGCGGTATGAAAATTACCGCGGTCATAAACTCGACCGCAAAATGCTGGAGTTGCTGCAGAGATATTGAAAGGCTGTTAGATCAGGGCTTGTGCAAAACGCTGCGTGATGTTGGAAGGCCTTGTGATGGCCGTGCCCACCACCACCGCATGGGCGCCCAGGTCGAGCATGCGGCGCGCCTGCGCCGG
>DCUM01000010.1:1380-3658 GCA_002327255.1 bacterium UBA2214
GCAAAATCGGGCTTCTCCGGATCGAGATGGGCGGTCTCGGCTGTATACCCTGACAGGGTGGAGGAGACGATGTCGAAACCAAGCTGCGCGGCAGCCACGCCCTCGGCCAGCGTGGCGACATCGGCCATGAGCAGGGCGGACGTCGTTTTGCGCAGCATTTCCAGAATCTCTTCGAGTTTTTCACCGTCCGGCCGCCGCCGCTGCGTCGCATCCAGGGCGATGACATCGCAGCCTGTGGCGGCGATCTCGAGCGCTTCCGCGCGCGTCGGGGTGATAAAGACCGGCGCATCGGGGTAGACGCGCTTGGCCAGACCGATCACCGGCACATGGACCGCTCTCATGATCGCCTCGATATTGGGGCGCTGACAGGCGCGCAGCGCCGCGGCGCCGCCCTTGACCACCGCCTGGGCCATGGCCGCAAGATGCGCGGGGTCATCCAGGGGATCGCCGGCATCGGCCTGCACCGAGACGATCAACCGGCCGCGCAGATATTCCAGAATTTTAGGGGGGCTGTATTTCATTTCATCTCATCCAAACCAGTCGTGATGCGGTATGATGCGAACGCGTTGGGCTGGGTGAACCCCCGGTCTCCCAGGGGCATGCCGCATTCTGCATCATCCCAGCTCCACCGTCACCTGCACCCGTTTCTTGTCGTTGAGCGACCTGACGATCTCGGCATCGCCCAGCTCTATCAAATTACCTTTTAGCGCCCCCTCATTGATCCGGAGCGCATGCACCGCACACAGGAGACGGAGCCCTCTTTCGGGCGCATGCCGCATTCTGCATCATCCCATCTCCACCGTCACCTGCACCCGCTTCTTGCCTTTGATGGCCTTTGCTGTCTCCGCATCCGAGAGCCGGATCAGATCGCCCGGGATCAGCACACCGTTGACCTGGAGAGCGCGCACGCCCTTGTTGACGCCCACGGGATTGCTGACCTGAATCTCGAAGAGATGGCCGCGGAAACGGCGCCATACCTTGTAGCTCCGCCATGCCGAGGGGATGCAGGGATCGATGCGCAGACCATCGTATTCCGGCCGCACGCCGCAGATGTAATCGAGGCCATCGCGCAGCATCCATGCCGAGGAGCCGGTGAGCCAGGAGTGGCTCGCCTGGCCGAAGGTGGGGTGGTCCGGACTGGTGACATACTCGGCGTAGACATAAGGTTCGACCTGGTAGCGGTCGATGTCGATCACCGGGTTCATGGGCAGGGCTTTTTTGTAGATTTCGAAGGCGCGGTCGCCGCGGCCGAGCAGGCACTCGGCCAGGATCGCCCAGCTCACCGGATGATTAAAGACGGCGCCGTTCTCTTTCTTGCCGGGGACGCAGCGCGTCGCCAGTCCGATGTTGGGATCTATTTTGGTGTAAGCGGGATGCAGGATTTTCGGCCCCTTGGGGGTTTCGAGATGTTTGATCACCGAATCCATGCACATCCTGGCGCGTTCCCCGGTGGCGATGCCGCTGATCACCGCCCAGGACTGGGTGTTGAGAAAGATGCGCCCTTCCTCATTGCGGCTCGATCCGATCACCTCGCCGAGATCGTTGGTGCCGCGGCTGTACCATTCGCCGTCCCAGCACCGGGTATTCACCGCCTCTGCCACCCGGGCATGCTCTTTACGGAAGCGGCTTTCCGTTTTTTTATCGCCGATGACTTTGCAGAGCGCGATGGTCTCGCGCAGGATATAGCCGAGGAACTGCGTCACCCAGACGCTCTCGCCCACACCGCCGCGGCCGAGATAATCGAGGGTGTCGTTCCAGTCGCCGGGCCCGAATTTGGCGAGAGAGCGTTCCGTCAAATTGGCCAGGGTGTAATCGATGGCCGCGTAGAGATGCTGCAGCACCGTGGCTTCGCCCTCATCGTAAAAGGGCGTCTTTTCTTTAAGGAGCGCAAACTCACCGGTCTCCTTGAGATAGGTCATGACGGCCAGCGGCAGCCACAGGGGGGTATCGCTGTGGCCGGTTTTTTCGCCGCCGCCGCTGAGCGGGTAGTAGAGATGAAAGGTGCTGCCATCCTTGAACTGGAAGCGCGTCATCTCGAGGATGCGTTCCCTGACCCACTCCGGCCGCGGGATGACCGGCCCGAGCACGTCCTGACAGGAGTCGCGGTAGCCGCGGCCGAAGAGGAGGCCGCCGTGGTAGTAGGAGGCGTCGCGGGAGAATTTGAAGGTCACCGAAGTCTGGTACTGATTCCAGACGTTGAGCATGGTGTTCATTTCTTCGTCGGGTGTTTCGACCTGGACGTGGCTGAGATAATCGTCCCACTCCCTGCGCAGCGCCT
>DCUM01000223.1 GCA_002327255.1 bacterium UBA2214
ACCATGGCCGCCAGGTTGCCGACAAATTCCTCGATGGAAAGGGTGTAGTGCATCCGGCCGCCGACATTCTGGGGCAGTCCGGCGTTGGGCTGGCACAACACCGGCCCGGGGAAATTCTGGCAGATTTGCCGGATATAGGGGCGCATCAGTTCCGGACCGGTGGCGCAGTTCAGTCCGAGGATGTCGATGGCGTGGGGCGCCAGCGCCGCCAGCACGGCGCCGATCTCGCTGCCCACCAGCAGGGTGCCCGTCGTCTCCACAGTCACCGATACGGCAATGGGCAGCGCGCAGTTCACGTCTCTCATGGCATCGCGGCAGGCGATTACGGCGGTTTTGATCTGCAGCAGATCCTGGCAGGTTTCGATGACGAGCAGGTCGACACCGCCTTCGAGGAGTCCCAGCGCCTGTTCGTAATAGGAGTGGTGCATGGTGTGAAAATCGCTCTGCCCCAGGGAGATCAATTTGGTGCCGGGCCCCAGTGAGCCGGCGACGAAGCGGGGTCTGTCGCCGCTGAAACGCGCGGCGGCGCGGCATGCGATCTGCGCGGCGGCGCGGTTGATCTCGCGGCTGCGCTCCTGCAGATCATATTCCGCCAGGACAATGCGATTGGCGCCAAAAGTATTGGTTTCGACGACCTCGCAACCGGCTCGTAAATAGGCCTCATGGATGCTCTGAATCTTGTCCGGCGCCGTGAGATTGAGCAGTTCGTTGCAACCCGAACGGCCCGCCCATTCTTGCTCCGAAATCGTCAGATCCTGAATCTGGGTGCCCATGGCGCCGTCGAAAACCACGACGCCCGGCTGGGCCAATCTGCTGCGAAAATCCATGTCTGTTCCTTATATTTTATGGCATCCCGGTCGAAAAAAATACAAAAAACCCCGCACATTATCAAGCCATTAATCGATCAATAAACGGGTGACTGCGCATTGTGATGGCGCCGGATAAGGATTTGGTTGGCTGTTAACCATATTTTTGCTAAATTGGCGGTGCCGCGGAACNNNNAACCGATAACTTGTCAGGTTCTTTGTGTGAAACGCAAGGTGTGAAACACGTTACCATCTGGCATATTGTTATTGGTATTTTGCGGCTGTTGTTTCGAATTTTCATGAATGACTCAGGTTATCAGGAGAATCATTGATCTATGACCACCGAACGGAATGATGCAAGAAGCCGGCAGAGAGACTTTTCCCGGTTGCTGGAAATCATGGCCCTGTTGCGCAGCCCGGCGGGGTGTCCCTGGGATCGTGAACAGACCCACGAATCCCTGCGGCAGCATCTGCTGGAGGAGGCCTACGAAGTCATTGAGGCCATCGATGAAAAGCGTTTTGAGGATTTGCCCGGTGAATTGGGGGACCTCCTGCTGCAGGTGGTCTTTCATGCCCAGTTGGCCGTCGAGGCGGGGCGCTTCGATATGGGGGATGTGATCGAACACATCAACGACAAGCTGGTGCGGCGCCATCCGCATGTGTTCGGCAACGAAAAGATCGAGACCGCCGACGAGCAGATCGTCAAATGGGAAGAGTCCAAGATGAAGAAGGAGGGCAAAAAGTCGGCCATTGACGGCGTGCCCAGGCAACTCCCGGCGCTGGTGCGGGCATATCGCATGCAGAACAAGGCGGCGGCGGTGGGATTCGACTGGCCGGAGATCGGCCCGGTATGGGACAAACTGGATGAGGAAGTGGCGGAACTGCAGGAGGCGCTGCGCGGCGGCAGGCAGGAGGCGGTGGAGGAGGAACTGGGTGATCTCTTCTTCGCCATGGTCAATATCTCCCGGTTTTTGAAAATCAATCCCGAGGACGCCCTGCGCCGCGCCATCGACAAATTTTCGCTGCGTTTCCGCGCCATCGAGGCGGTTTTTGCGCAGCAGGGGCGTTCCCTGAGCGATGCTTCTCTGGACGAGATGGATGCGGTCTGGGAGGAGGTAAAAAGGCGGGAGCAAAATAAATAATATCTTGTTTGCATGGCGTTTGGAACGATATTTGTTAATACAGCAGCAGGCCTCGGAACTGCCTTGACTCGTGATGAATCAGACTATATTAATAAATAGAAAAAACATAAGGATAAGCTTCAATAGGCGGATATTGGCCTTTGCAGATTTTCCCAAGGTGTCCTTTTTTTACGACAAGGCATCAGTGAGTGTCGTTGCGCAGTGACATGCAAGTCCTGCTCAAGACGCATGGCAACAAGGACTCTACAGAAAGTTGAGGCAGGCATATGCGAAAGTTTATCGGCTTCTTGTGCGCGGGATGTACGTTAGCTTTGGTTCCGGGTCTTTTTGCGCAGATGCAAATCAAGAACAGCGCCGGCTCGGCCATCATGTATTTGACGCAGGATCGCCGCGTCAGTATCGGCGCCAGTTCCGCGCCGGCCACCGGCCTGCGGCTGGAGGTCATTGGCACTACCAAGACCGACGCCCTCCGGGTGGGCACTTCCACAGCGGGCCAGGCATTGGTCGCCACGGGTACCGATGGCACTGTTTCCTGGGGCACCGTAGGCTCTGCGGGAGTGACGGATAACAGCCTTGTGGCAGGGGATTTACTGGTCAATGTGGTCAGCAGCGTCGATGGCGTCACCAACGATGGCGGCAATATCGATCTGGTGGCAGATGGCATGATCTCACTGACACCCAATAACACCAGCAAGACCATAACCATAGGAACAAATCCCAACTACCATGAGCAGATATTTTGGTATTCTACGATGACGTGGACATTGACAGGGATACAACCGCCGACCAGTGTGCCATACATGACATGGACGGTGAATCAAAGCGGGTTCTATCTCATCTTCGTGATCGTCGATTTGATGGGTATTCCTACAGCGACAGATATCGCTCAAGGCGGTGGTGCGGTCTATGTCAACGGAGTCGCCCTCCCGGGGGGCGCAGCGACTTTTAACGTTTCTCCGGGTTCGCAGGCCTGTCGCCGCACAACGACTCAGATAAATTTTGCGCAACTCACGCAGGGTGATGTCCTGGACCTCAAAGTGGACAGCCAGTACCCCAATTCATCGGTGGTGGTGTGGAGATCGCATACCAAGTATGTCGCCATGCGCATTAAATAGATGACTGAAACATCGGCTTCAGGAGTTCCCACGATTCCCTCAAGCCCTGCGACAGCACCTTGGTGTGTCCGGTCACCGGCATGAAATTGGTGTCGCCGTTCCAGCGCGGCACGATGTGGAAATGGAGATGGTCATCGACGCCCGCGCCCGCCACGCGGCCGAGGTTCATGCCGATGTTGAATCCCTGTGCGGCCATGGTTTGGGAGAGGATGGTGACGCTCGCGCCCATCAGCTGCATCAACTCGCCTTGTTCTTCCCCTCTCAGATCCGCCAGATCCGCCGTATGGCGGAATGGAACGACCATGAGGTGGCCGTTGTTGTAGGGATAAAAATTCATGATCACAAAACAGTGCACACCGCGGTGGAGAATGAGATTTTCCCTGTCGCGGTTTTCTTTTGGCTTGTCGCAGAAAATACATCCCTGCGGCTTTTCCTGGAGGATGTATTCCATGCGCCACGGCGCCCATAATTTGTCCATGTGTGACCTCTGTTAATGACAAGCCCTCCCGCTGTCCGATGGACAGGGGAGGGCTTGAGGTTCATAAGGATAATAGGCCTAATGCGCGGCGGCTTTCTCGGCCTGCGCTTCGGCAATGACTTTGGTTTCCACTTCCTTCGGCATCGGATCGTAATGCGAGAATTTGCGCGTATAGGAAGCCCGTCCCGAGGTCAGGGAACGCAGCGTGTTGGAATAGTTGTGCAGCTCCGCCAGGGGAATCTTCGCCTTGACCACCTGAAAGCGGCCCTGGGATTCCATGCCGAGGATGCGGCCGCGGCGGCTGTTGAGATCGCCCATGATGTCGCCCATGTTCTCTTCCGGACACTTGACTTCGACATCGTAGATGGGTTCGAGCAGAATGGGTTTGGCGGACTGGATGCACATCTTGAAGACTTCACGGCCCGCGATCTGGAAGGCGATGTCCTTGGAATCGACCGGGTGTTCCTTGCCATCATAGACGATGGCCTTGACGTCGACGATGTGATAGCCGGCGATGGCGCCTTCTTCAAGAATCTGGCGGACGCCTTTTTCGATGGAGGGAATGAAGGGGCCGGAAATGGCGCCGCCGACAATCTTGCTCTCAAACTCAAAGCCGCTGCCGCGCGGCAGCGGTTCAGACCGCATCCACACTTCCGCAAACTGCCCGGCGCCGCCCGTCTGTTTCTTGTGACGATACTTTTCATCCGATTTGCCGGTGATGGTCTCACGATAGGGAATCTTGGGTTTTTTCTGATCGACCTCGACGCCGTAGCGCTCCTTGAGGCGGCTGATGATGACCGCGAGATGGATTTCACCCTGTCCCGAGAGCACCGTCTGTTTCAGTTCGGAACTGACCTCCACCGTAAAACTGGGATCGGTCTCATTGAGTGTATGCAGGCCACTGGATATCTTGTCTTCGTCACCCTTGCTGCGCGGCGTGATCGCCACCTGCACCACCGGTTCCGGGAACAGCACCGATGCAAAGGTGACGAGGTTCTTTTTATCGCACAGGGTATTGTTGGTATGCGTATTGCGCAGTTTAACCAGCGCTCCAATATCCCCGGCGCGCAGCAGACCGGTCTCTTTGCGGGTCTTGCCGTTGAGTTCGTAAATCTGACCGATTTTTTCGCTGATGTTTTTGGATGAATTGAACACCTCTTCACCGGATTTCACCTGGCCGCTGTAGACGCGAATCAGGGAGAGTTCACCCACGTGCATTTCCGAAAGCGTCTTGAAAACAAATCCGCAGAAGGGGGCTTTTTCGTCGACTTTTACTACCACATCCTTGCCTTCGGCGTCCTGCAGGGGAACCGAGGCGCGGTCTGCCGGGGAGGGACCGTAATCGGAGATGAAATCGAGCAGCGGCTGGGCGCCCATGTTGCGCAGCGCGGAACCGCACAAAACCGGAAAGATGGTGGCGTTGCGAATGCCCGCGCGCAAACCCTGGCTGATCTGCTCCGGGGTGAGTTCACCCGTCTCGAAATATTTTTCCAGAATGGCGTCGTCCGCTTCGGCAATTTTTTCGATGAAAGCGTTGCGCAGTTCTTCCGCCTTGCCTTTCAGATCGGCGGGCACCTCTTCGACCTTGTATTTTCCGCTCTGATCGTTCTGAAAGGTGAGCTTTTTCATGGTAAGGAGATCGATGACGCTGTTGAAACCATCCCCTTCGGAGACGGGTATCTGCGCGGCAACCACGCCAAAGCCATACGCTTCCTGGGTTTCGGCGATGATCTTGGCGAAACTGGCGTGCTCCTTGTCCTCACGATTGATGAAAATGAGGCGCGGGACCTTGTTTTTGTCGAGGATTTCCCAGGACATATCCGTTCCGACTTCAACGCCGGAGACGCCATTGAGCAGGAGCACGGCGAGATCGGTGACGCGGAGCCCGCATTGAACTTCGCCGATAAAGTCGGGGTAACCGGGCAAATCAAGAATATTAAATTTGCATTTTTTCCAATCGATAGTCATCAGCGCGGTGCTGATGGATATTTTGCGCTCGATTTCATCGCTGCGGTAATCGGATGTCGTGCTGCCATCATCGACGCTGCCCATGCGGGTGTTCACGCCGGCGGCGAATAACATGCCTTCAGCCAGCGTGGTCTTGCCTGTTGATTGGTGTGAAACGAGGCCGATATTGCGAATCTCGTTGGGGCCGTAGTCTTTCACGGTTTTTCTCCTTGGTTTTGAAGCGGTCTCAAACGCTCTTTTGCCTGGTTCTGACGCGCATCAGCCTGCTCGCAGATACCTTCGCACACCGGGTGCGCATTCACTTCCCGGCTGGATCATAACGGCAGGAAAACAGTGTTTGGACAACTTGCGGATGATGTTATTTGTATATGATTAATTTTCCATATTCGGTGTACGCTCAGGCCTGCTTACCCCCCTGATCGCTGCGCAGCATCCGTTTCAGCACCCGTCCCGTGGGACTCTTGGGCAGCGCCGGCAGCAGATCGACATATTTGGGACTCTTGTAGAACGGCAACTGCTCTCTGACGAAAGCGATCAGCTCATCGCGGGAGGCGGTGACGCCCTCCTTGAGCACGACACACGCTTTCACTTCCTGCCCTTGCACCGCATCCGCAACGCCCACTACCGCGGCTTCGGCGACTGCAGGATGCTGCAGCAGAACCTCTTCCACCTCAAAGGAAAAGATCTGAAAGCCGCCCTTCTGGATGATATCTTCCTTGCGCTCCTGCACATAAAGATAATGATCCTCATCAAGAAAACCGACATCGCCGGAGAAGAACCAGTCATCGCGGAGGCGCTGCAGGGTTTTGTCCGGCTTGTTGTGGTAGTCCTGCATCAATCCGGGACTTTTCACCCAGATTTCACCGCTTTGATTGGGACGCAGCAGATGGCCCTCCTCGTCGAGAATTTGCAATTCCACGCCCACCAGGGGCAATCCTGCGGATCCCTGCTTGCGATCCTGATTGATACGGTTGGAAGTCACCAGTGGCCCCGCTTCTGTGAATCCATAGGCCTCCAGAACCAGCGCGTCATACTTCTCCTCAAAGCCCTGCAAAACCTCCTCGGGCAGCTGCACGCCATAACTCAGGCAGCATCTGAGGCTGGAGAGCACCGGTTGCGGTGGCGGCAATTGACTCAAGGCCTTGAACATGCCTGGAACCGCCGCCAGGAAAGTCACTCCTTCCTGACGCAGCAAATCGGCGGTTTCGGCGGGATTGAAGCGAGCCTGCAAAATAACCGAGCCGCCCGCGAAAAAGGTGGCGTTCATGATCAGCGTCTGCCCCAGAGGGTGGAAGAGCGGCAGGACGGCCAGGACACGGTCTTCCGCGGTGATTCGGTACATTTCGTGGCACATCAAGGCGCTGGCGACCAGGGCTGAATGAGAGAATTCGGCACCGAGAATTTCGTCGCTGCCAGAGGTGATGTAATTGATCACCGCCACATCTTCCGGTTCGAGGGAGCACGCTTCCTCCCACACCGGAGAGTCGGCGATGAGACGGGTCAGGGATTTACTGTCCAGGGGAATCTTTTCACCCAGCACCATCCTGCTTTCACACGACGGATTTTGGCGCAGGGCGGGCGCGATGACGCCATGGAATCCGCTCCAGTAGATGATGCACCGGGCCCCGCTCTGTTGCAGCAAGGCGGTGATCTCTTGCTCCTTGCTCATCAGATTGACAGGAATGGCCACAGCCCCCAGTTCGAAGGCGGCATAATAACTGATGCAGAAATGAGGCACGTTGGGCAGCATGATGGCGATGCGATCGCCCTTTTGCACACCGGCATCATGCAGGCCGCGGGCCAAACGCCGTATCGCCGTGTGCATTTGCGCATAGGTAATCCGATGCGTGCCAAAGACCAGTGCCGTATTATCTGGCATTTTATTTGCAACTTGATGAAAGTGCGTATTGAGAATTGGCAACTAAATAACCTTTAAATTTAATTAATACAATACAATAATGATGAATCTCGGATGCCATGCGGTGCCTCTCATCCATCTCAAAATAGAACACCGTTGCATCACTTTACTGTAGCAATTTTCATGAATTTGCAGTATTTTATAGCCTGAAAAAATACTTCTAAACAGTGAAAATGTCAAGAGAATTTTATGCGCTGGGGGCGCTTGACGGGCGATTATCACGATACCCATGCACAAAATCAGAAAACATATTCGCTGGGTGGCCGGGACGGCCTTGCTGGCAGCGCTGCTGATCTATCCGGGGCCGGTTCGGATCGCAGGGGCCGCCCAGCAAGCGTACAATAAAATCATGGTTTTCACCGTGCTGCTGGACAAAATCGAGCGGTTCTACGTCGAGACCAAAGATCCCAACACCCTGATCGATCATGCCATCAAAGGGGTGCTCACGGCGCTGGATCCCTATTCGCTCTATCTCTCCGTCGAAGAGTTCAGGGCCTTCAAAAGCACCTACCAGAGTTACCAGGGCATCGGTTTGACGTTCGACCGCTTGCCGGAAAAACTGCTGGTCACCGCCACGGTGACGGGTGGCCCGGCGGCTGAAGCGGGCGTGCGCCCTGGCGACAAGATCATCCGCGTCGGCAACAAGCTGGCCCATTTTTTGAGCGATGAGGATCTGCGCCGCCTCTTGCAGGAAGCGGTGGTGCGCCTGGAAATTGAACGGGAAGGAAATCGCGATTTGCTCGTTTTTGCCCTCTCCAAACGGGCGATCACACCGCAAACCATCACCAGCGCCTTCATGTTCAACGATTCGGCGGCCTTCATTAAAATAAATCGTTTCACGGAACGCACCCCCCTCGAACTCGATCAGGCCATCTCCAGGCTGCGCCCTGCCGCGCCGCGCTATCTGATTCTTGATCTGCGCGACAACGGCGGCGGCGATTTGCAGGCCGGCATCAAGGTGGTGGATCGTTTCCTGACGCCCGGAAAGATGATTGCGTTCACCAGGGGGCGGGGACCGGGCGCCAATATGGAGTTCACCTCCGGCAACGAAAACAAGTACCCGCTCATGCCCACCATCCTCCTCGTCAATGGCGGTTCCGCCAGTGATGCCGAGATCGTCACCGGCGCCCTGCAGGACTGGGAGCGCGTCCTGGTGGTGGGGCAGCCAACCTTCGGCAAAGCGCTGGTGCAGAGTGAATTTCCCTTTCAGGACGGTTCGGCGCTGCTGCTCACCACCGCCCGTTTTTACACGCCTCTCGGCCGTTCGCTTGATCGCATGACCACGGATGGGCAGGGCACCACGGGTTTGCGCGCCACTGCCACGGCAGCCGCCTATGTGCGCACCGCCTCGGGCCGCCTGTTGCCGGCCACCGGCAGCATCGTGCCGGACGTCCTCGTGCCCGAGGATACCCTGAGCTACTCGCCGGCCTTGCGTACGATCCTCGCCGCCGAGGAGAATCCTCTGGCCGTCTTTTGCGAAACCTATGCCGCCGCCCACCCGGAACTGGCCAGACAACGCGACCACTTTATACGCCAGTTTCAGGTCTCCGAGACGCTGTTGCGCGATTTTCAGATCATGACCAAACAGATGGGCGCGCGCTTCTCGCCGGCCGATCTGCAAAAAAACAGGGATACGCTGCGTCTGCTGATCAAGCGGGAAGTGGCGGCCATGCTCTGGGGAGAAGAAGCGCGCGCCATGGTCACCCTGCTCGCCGATGCCCAGGCTCAGGCCTGCAATCGCTACTGGATGCGCGCCGCCGCCCTGGTGCAACGCTGAGTCGCTGCAAAAACCGCCATCCTCTCCTGCCAGGCGGGTCGGATGTTCAAATTCTTGAAATCGCTCGAAAAATCACTTGACAAACAGGCTGGGAAATTGTATGTTTATTGATCGGTTTTCGGCCAGTATGTTTTGGCTTTTTGGTTGACCTGGTTTTACGAAAGAAGACGCCGGGCGTCCCGGCATGCGTCCATTGCCATCTGCTTTTGGCTGTAAAATTGTTTTAATTTTCCGGGTGTTTCGCGAGATCACAGGACGGAAGCGTCACCGCAGCGGCTGCAGGCGCTTTATGACCGGCGCCCGCTGCAGCGTCCTGTAGGGTAGGGCTCTGTGACGAGCCTTTGTGAGGATGGATGTGGTGAAGACAGTGGAAACGCTCACTGAAGCACGCAAGCCTGTCATCCTGATTGTGGATGACATTCCTGTGAATATTCAATTGATTCAGGGTTATTTGACCGCGGTCGGGTATCAAACAGTCGTCGCCCAGAATGGTGAGGAGGCGATTTTCCGCGTCCGCGAGGCGCTGCCCGATCTGATCCTCCTCGATGTCATGATGCCCAAGATCAACGGCCTGGAAACGTGCCGGATTCTCAAGCGCAATCAGCAGACGCAGCACATTCCCATCATCATGGTCACCGCACTCAATGAGTTGGACGATAAAATCCGCGGCATCGAGGCGGGCGCGGATGATTTCATCAGCAAGCCGTTCAATCGCCTCGAGTTGTTGGCCCGGGTCAAGTCGCTGCTTCGGCTCAAGCACTATTACGACCAGCTGCAGGAAAAAATCCGGCTGCTGGAACAGGCCAAGGAACAGCTGCGCACGCTGGCGGTCACCGACGGTCTGACCGGGGTCTACAACTACCGCTATTTTCGGGAGTATCTGGCGCAGGAATTTCGCCGCGCAGAGCGGCATCGGCTGGTGGTCTCCCTGGTGATGCTGGATATCGATTTTTTTAAAAAATATAATGACACCCATGGTCATCAGGCGGGCGATGAAGTGCTCAAAGTGGTGGCGCGGCTCATGAAGAACAATACGCGCGCCATCGATGTCGTCGCCCGCTATGGGGGGGAAGAGTTCATCCTGGTATTGCCGGAAACCAAGAAAGCTTCAGCGGCGATCGTTGCCGAAAAGATACGCAAACTGGTCGCCAGCCATATCTTCCCGCATAAACGTGGCCAGGCCAACGGCCATCTGACGGTGAGTGTCGGCGTCTCCAGTTACCCGGAAGACGCCAGAACCTCCGATACGCTGATTCAATGTGCGGATCAGCGCCTCTACCGCGCCAAAGAAGCGGGAAGAAATCGTGTTGTGGATCAGTAATGGGAGAAAACGATTGTGAGCAACTGGATTGCACAACAAGTGAAAAGCAAACTGTTTCGCAAGCTGTTTTTATCCACCTTTGCCGCCACGATCCTGCCCCTGCTGGTGATGGCGTTTTACTGGTTGCGGCTGCAGAACGGCCGCCATATCGATCTTTTCCCCGGATTTTTCAGCGTCATCGTGCTGGCGCTGCTGCTGGCCGCCATCGTCGCCTATGGCCTGTCGCGCAACATCTCCATGCCCGTCTCCGAACTGACCAAAAGTGCCACCGAGATCGCCCGCGGAAACTTTTCCCATGAGATAAAAATTCGCTCGGATGATGAGATCGGCCGCCTCGCCCGCCTCTTCAACTATATGACCACGGAGCTGCGCCGCCTCGATAACATGAATCTGGCCCAGATCATCGCCGAGCGCAACAAGACGCAGACCATCATCAAAAACATCGCCGACGGCGTCATCGTCACCGATCCACAGTGCCGCGTCCTCATCCTCAACGCCTCGGCGGAAAAATGGCTGGGATTGCGCCAGCAGGAAGCCGCGGATCAGCCCCTCTCCAATTACATTCATGAAGAGAAGATGCTGCGCCTCATCGCCGATGCGACCGAAAGCAAGACGGCGGCGCTGCCCCCCGTGGAGATTTCCCTCAAGCTCCCAGGCGACTGGAAACCGCGCATTTTGCAGGCCCGGGCCGCACGCGTTCTGCTCGAGGACGGCGAACTCATCGGCGTCGTCACCATTCTCCGCGACATCACCCAGCAGAAAGAAATTGACCGCATGAAGACGGAACTGGTCTCCATGGTGGCGCATGAACTGCGTTCACCGCTGACCAGTATTTCCGGTTTCAGCGAACTCTTGCTCGACCCCGACCTTACCCGGGAACAGCAGGAGGAGTACGCCGGCATTATCCTCAAGGAATCCAATCGACTCGGCGATCTCATCAACAAATTCCTCGACATCTCGCGCATCGAATCCGGACGCATCCAACCGAAAAAAGACGCCCTCGATCTCGTCGAGGCCGTGCAGATGGTGGTCGGCAACAATTCCTACCTGGCGGCGAAAAAGAATATCGATGTCGAAGTGCACACCCCGGAGGAGGTCGCCGAAGTCTGGGCCGACAGCGGCATGATGGAGCAGGTTTTTCTCAATCTTTTTTCCAATGCCATCAAGTACAGTCCGGAAAATACCCGCATCGATATCATCATCCGCCAATCCGACAGCGAGGTGATCGCTGAGGTGCATGATCAGGGGTATGGCATCCCGCGCGAAGCGCTCAATAAAATCTTTGAAAAATTTTACCGCGTCACGGAACACGAAGCCGTGCGCGCCAACACCGGCACAGGCCTCGGACTGGCCCTGGCCAAACAGATTATCGAATTGCATGGCGGCCGCATCATGGTCGAAAGTGAAGTGGAGCGTGGCTCGGTCTTCTCGGTCTACCTCCCCAAGGCGCATATCGCGCAACAGGCGCCCGTGCTGCCGGCTGAGGATGTGGAAGAGATTATCCGTTGACAAGTGGGAGTGAGAGGAAATGAAGAAAGGTAAAGTGCTGCTGGTTGACGACAACCTCGACATGCTCATCATCGGACAGCGCATTTTCACGCGCGCCGGATTCGAGTATCTGTCGGCCCGCAGCGGACAGGAAGGCCTGCAGATCATGCTGCAGGAGGGTGCGGATCTGGTGGTGCTGGATTACATGCTTCCTGATCTCAACGGCACCCAATTCATCAAGAGTGTGGTCGAAGAGGCCGAATACACGGCGGTGAAGCAAGTCCCCATTGTGGTTCTGACCGCCCGCACGGATCATCTCGAAGATCTGGACGAATGGTTCCGGGAGAACCTGCGCGCGATCCTGATCAAGCCGTTCGGGCACCGTGAGCTGGTGAACGTGGTGGAAAACATCCTCCGCGTTGAAAAAGTGCGGCGCACCCTGCCGCCACGCAGCGCCGGCCGCAGCGTCGACTGGGCCGATGATCTGCGCATCGCCGCCAACACCATCGCCCGCCTCAGCACTGAAATCAGGCAGGACATTCCGGCCGGACTCGGCGACCAGCAGCGGCTTGATCTCGAAGCGGTCTACACCAGTTCGAAGCGCCTGCTGCGTCTCATCGATGAGGGTTTTCCCGAGAGCGAAATCTTTCAGCCCCACGCCTCTTTGATGACTTGATTTCGGGGCGGCGGCATGGAGTTCGACTACCAGGAATTGATCGAGAGCGTCCAGGATTTGGTGTTTGCGGTGGGGCGTAGCGGCAAGCTGCTCTACTGCAACCGCCAGTTTGCGCGATTTTTCGGGCAGAGCAAGAGCCGCCTGCGCGGCGTTTCGATCTTAAATTATATTCATCCCAATGATTGCGCGCGCGCCGAGCGCACCCTCAAGGAGACGCTGCACGGTTCCTCGCCGACGCTTGAGGTGCGCCTCTTGTCCCAGGAGGGCGTGCCCCATTACTTTTCCACCAACCTGACGCCCATCATCGAGAATGGCCATGTGGTCGGCGCCGTGGGCATTTCGCGCGACATCAACGAGCGCATCAAGCTCGAACAGCAGATCACCGAACTGCAGAATTTTCAAGAGAGTATCCTGCAGAGCATGCAGGCCGGCCTGATCACTATCGACTTGACCGGGCATATCACGTCGTTCAACGCGGGCGCGGCGGAGGTGCTGCGCTGCACGGCGCAGGAAGCAGTGGGCCAGCCCCTCGCCGCGGTCATGGGCGAAGAAGCAGCGGCCGTCTTTCTGCAGCCAAGTTCACGGGGCGAGCTGCTCGCCAATCGCGAGATGCTCCTGAAAACCCGCACCGGCCAGGATATTTATATCGGATTCACCATCACGCCGCTGCTGGATAACCGCGGCTTGCGCGCGGGAACGATTCTCTCCTTCAAGGATATCTCCCAGATCAAACGCATGCAGGCCGAGGTGATCCGCATGGACCGGCTCGCCTCCCTCGGGGTTTTGGCATCCGGCATCGCCCACGAAATAAAGAATCCGCTGGCCGGCATCAAGGCCATGGCGCAGACACTGCAGGAGGACCTGCCCGCCGGCGGCGACGGCCGCGTCTATCTCGAGCGCATCGTGCGCCAGGTCAACCGACTCGATGGTTTGCTCAAAACCTTTTTTGACTTTGCTCGGCCGCGGCCGCCGCAGCGCCGCCTGCACCGCATTCAGGACATCCTCCAGGAGGTCTTTACGCTGGTCGACAAGCGCCTCGAGGAGGGGAACATCGAGTGGCAATGCAACATCGACGACAACACACCGCCGGTTTTCGTCGATTTCCACCAGATGCAGCAGGTGATCCTCAACCTCATCATCAATGCCATCGATGCCATGGAACAGGGCGGCCGGCTCTACGTCGAAGTCGAGCCGTACCGCGGCGCGGCGGCGCATTTCATCGCTGCCGAAAATGAACCGGAACGCCGCTTTGTCGAAATCGCCATCAGCGACACCGGGACGGGCATCGCGCAGGAAAATCTTGAAACCATATTTGATCCCTTTTTCACCACCAAATCCCAGGGCACGGGATTGGGCTTGTCCATCGTTTACCGCATCATCGCCGCTCATCACGGCGAGATCAGCGTCAGCAGCCAGGTGGGAGAGGGCACGACATTCAGAGTTTTATTGCCAATGGAGGAAGAAGCGGATGAAGGCGAGTATACTCGTCGTTGAAGATAACGAGGATCTCTGTCAGACCATAGCGGATGTGATGAAGCGGGAGGGACATTTCGTCAAGACCGCCGCGACGGGGGAAGAAGCCATCACCAAGATCGAAAAGAGCCTGATCGATCTGGTGCTGCTGGACATCAAGCTGCCCAAAAAAAGCGGTCTCGAAGTGCTGGCCCGGGTTAGGGAAATCCAGCCGGAACTGCTGGTGATCATGATCACGGCGCTGACGGATGCGCGCCCCGCGGTCGAAGCGCTGAAATCGGGCGCGTATGATTATCTGCTCAAGCCGTTCGAGCTCGACGAGCTCAAACTGGTGGTGGCCAAGGCGCTCGAAACCCATCGCCTCAAGCTCGAGGTGGCACGCCTCAAGGAACAGCAGCGCCGCCGCGCACCGGAGTCAGGCTTGTACGGCGAAAGCGCCGCCATCCAGGAAGTGCTCAATCTCATCAAGATCATCGCCGGAACGCCACGCACCTCGGTGCTCATCGAAGGGGAGAGCGGCACCGGCAAGGAGCTGGTGGCGGATGCCGTTCATGCGGCCAGCAGCCGCGCCGACAAACCCGTCATCAAGATCAACTGCGCCGCCATCCCGGAGAACCTGCTCGAGAGCGAACTCTTCGGCTACGAAAAGGGCGCCTTCACCGATGCCAAGGGCACCAAACGCGGCCTTTTTGAACTGGCCCACGGCGGCAGTATTTTTCTCGACGAGATATCGAGCATGAAGATGTCGCTGCAGCCCAAACTGCTGCGGGTTCTGGAATCGAGCTCCTTCCGCCGCATCGGCGGCACCAGCGACATCACCGTCGATGTCCGCATCATCGCCGCCACCAATCAGAACCTGGAACAGTGCGTCCGCGACGGCAATTTCCGCGAGGATCTGCTCTACCGTCTCAAGGTGATGGTGATCCAACTGCCGGCGCTGCGCGAGCACAAGGAAGACATCCTGCCGATGACCAAACTCTTCATCGAACAGAACAACCGCGAATTCAACAAGAGCATCAAGGGCATCTCGGCCGAGGCCGTGGCAATCATGGGGCGCTATGCCTGGCCGGGCAATGTGCGCGAACTCAAGAATGTGCTCGAGCGTGCGGTGATCCTGTGCCGCAGCGATGAGATCACGCCGGAGCTGCTGCATCTGGAACCGATCGAGATACCGGCCGCCGTCCCCCATGTGGCGGCGCCGGGAAAAACCCTGCCCCCGAGCGGCGGCGACCTCGAGTCCCTGCAGGAGGTGGAGAAGCAGCACATCCTGCGCATGCTGGAGAAGCATCACAACAACAAATCCAAGACCGCGAAACTGCTCAACATTTCGCGTTCGACACTGCGGGAGAAATTAAAAGAGTACGGGATCGATTAACGATGCACACTTTTTTATTTGAGGAAGGCAGGCGGAGGGCGGAGGGCGTCTATTGGAATGAATTCGGGGATGCCTCGCCGTCCAGCGAGCGGGGCATGTTGCTGCGTACTATTGTTCCGTCCGGGGAAGAGTCCCCGGACGACCTGATTTTCCTGGCTCTCCGGTGCTCTTTGAGTGCTTGAGCCTCATGGGCTCCATCTGATTCTGCAGGAGCCCACCTCGCGTGCGCCAAAGGATTCCAGGTGTCGTGAAATCCCGTTTCCCCCCCCCAAAAAAAA
>DCUM01000222.1 GCA_002327255.1 bacterium UBA2214
TCCAGAGGGCGATCCCCGAGGGCGATCTAAAACGCCCCGCGCAGGGTCATCGCATAGTGCCGGATTGGCATCAAGGTCCGTTCCATCTGCGTGTGATTGTGATTCAGGACGTTGTTCACATGGGCGCCGAGCGACCAATTGGCATATTTCCAGGTGACGTGCATATCCAGGGTCTTTTGCGCCACGCGGTCATCGTTGGGATAGAGCTTGACCGTTTCCAGCCGGGAGATGTAGCGGTAATCCGCGCTGACCTCGATGGGGCCGGGGCCGTATGAAATCGTGCTCTGAACCAGGTGACGGGGGCGGTAGGCCAGCACTTCATCGAGATCGAGATCGCGTGGATCCATGTAGGTATAGGCCGATTGCAGGATCAGGCCGCGAATGCCGGGATGGCAGATGAGTTTCGCTTCACCGCCGCTGATCCGGGCCCGTGTCACATTGATGAATTTGATGTTCTGGTTGGCATCGGGGATCGGTTCGATGAGGTCCCAGTAGTCGCTGAAAAATCCGTTCAATTCGAAGCCGAACAGGGGCGGCAGCCGCAGGTTGAAGCCCGCTTCGTGAGACCATGCCGTTTCCGATTTCAGGTTCGGGTTGGGCTGCAGGCGCAGGCCGGAGTAAACCGAATCGGAGAAGCGTTCGGACATCGAGGCGGCGCGGAACCCCCGGCCCGAGGAAGCGCGCATCGAAAGCCATGGCTGGATATGCCACACCAGTCCCAACTTGGGACTCCAGTTGTTATCCTCAAAACCGGTATCGACGCGCTGAAAATCGTAGCGGATGCCCAGGGTCAACGCCAGCGCGCTGGTGAGTTTGCGTTCGTTTTGCGCATAAAACGAGAGCACATATTGATCGTGTTCCCCGACCAGATCAGAATCCACGATATCCCAGGATTCCTCGGCGCCGATGGTCAGGGCGTTGAGATTGGAGAATTGATAGTCGCCCTGGACTTCGAGTCCGATGCGGTTGGCCTGCGAGCCGTTGAGGTTGTCGTGATAATAGTTTTTCCAGTAATTACGAAACCAGGAGAGGCGCGTGTTCAGGGCGAAGCGCTCGCTCGCCGCCCAGCGGTGAAAGAGATTCAGGCCGAATTTGTCCGACCGTACCTTGTCGCCCAGCGATTCTTTCGGCACTTCCAGGGCATAGCGTTGACTGCGCCACATCAGACCGCTGCCGTTGTGGCTCGCCTCATAAAAACTGGAGAGGGTCAGGTTGGCGCGCGGCGTCACTTTGCGCTGCCATTTGAGGCTGCTGTTGACGCGCTGATAATAGCCGTTCTGGGCATAACCCGTGGATTGATGGCGGCCCAGGGCGACCATGATATCCGAGTGACCGATGCGGCGGGTGTGGTCGATGTCGATATCGTCGAAATGGAGGAGCCGATCCGTCCAGCGCCACTCCCCGTACATCGGCTTGTCATACATGCCGGCGGAGAGGCGGATGTTGGTCTGCGGTGTGGAGGAGGCGCTTTTGGTGATGAGGTTGACGACGCCGCCGAGGGCGCTGGAGCCGTAGAGTGCGGAACCCGCGCCTTTGACAATTTCCACCTGTTCGATCTGCGTCGCCGGGATCACGCTCCATTTGATGTCGCCGCTGTCGCCGGGCATGACCGGCACGCCGTCGATGAGCAGCAACACCCGGCTGCCGGCGCCGTAGTTAAAGCCCGATGAGCCGCGAATGTTGATCTGCGATCCGATGAAATGAACGCCGGGGGCGTGTTCGAGTACCTCGTCGAGATAGATATTGTCTTTTTGGGCGAGTTCGCGGCTGTTCATGATGCCGATGCTGGTGGGGGCGTCATCGAGGTTCTGGCGTCGTTTGCTGGCGGTGATGACCACTTCGCCGGTTTCGATCAGCATCGGCTGCAGGGCAGCGTTAAGCGCCGTGGTCTCGCCGGAGGCGATACGGACGCCCTCCCGTTCGAAGCGGGCGTAGCCAACGGCGGAAATGCGGATGGTGTAGCTCCCCGGCGCCAGTGCGCCGATGAGGTAGCGTCCATCCGCATTGCTGTTGGCGCCGGTCACCGTTCCGGTGATGAGCACATTGGCGCCCGGAATGGGCAGGCCCGTCTGCCGGTCCGTGATCCGGCCGGAAATCTTGCCGCTGATCTGGCCATGGGTCAAGCCCGACAGGCCCAGTGAAATCGTCAACAAAAAAAGCCATTTTGCATGTGGTCGCATGGGCCTTGGTCTTTCCAGTTTTATGTTAGCGAAGGGTGCGTTCAGGTCTTTGTTCCAACTTTGCGGTCGGGTCAAAGCAGGAGCGCGGTGTGGTCATATCCAGGTACAGGGTCATGTTGACATTCTTGATTTGCGTCTCGGGCGTCCTGATTTTGAAGCCATTGAGATTGAACACGGATCCGCGAATGCTTTCGATGCCGATCGATTTACCTTTTTCGATGAGCAGCGCAGCGATCAATTGATAGGTGCCGGGCTGGACGGGGATGACATAATTGGCGGAATCGAATCCCGCCGCGATCGGCATGGAAAACATCAGATCGAGCAGACTGGTGGGCAGAAGCGGGGCCGATGAAGCGACCACCACGACATCGGTGGCGCCGGATGGCCAGGCGCCCTGCACCCGCAGCATGCCGCTGATGAAGCTGTTGACGGTGCGTTTCGCTTTGGAAAGATCGGCGACGATGTCGATGCCGGGGACGAGATCACCGCTGTCGTCGACGATGACCCTGCCGGGGGAGAGGTGATCATCCGTTGGGAAATAAAAGCCGATGATGTTGGTGGGATCCCAGGGCTGCCCTTTTTCCTTCCACACCACACCCACCGCGGATAGTTCCACCGGCGCCGTATAGAAAGTATATGCCAGTGAATCGCGGCCGATGGGCAGCACTTCGCCGAGGATGACGTCGCTGAGGGTCGTCGGCGGAAATTTCAGGGCCGCAGCCAGGCGGATTTCATCGGTGTCCTCGGGCCAGCCCCCGGTGAAACGGATGGTGCCCTGGAAACCTGTCGGTGTGGGCGCGATGCCGCTGTCGTCGTTACAGGCGAGAAGGATAAAGAGCAGCACCCATGCGCTGCGCGCAATTTTCATAGTGAGCTCCCGGTTTGGGGTGTGCGTGAACGCGCTATCATAACATTATAATAACCCGGTTCGGCGTGCCATTTATTTCAAAAAAAAGGAGATCCCCTGACGGGGATCTCCTGAGAGGCTTTGCTGCACCAGGAAATTCATTGACAACGTCTGACGCTTGATGGATGCCAGCAGAAAGCCGGGCGCAGCTTAAAAATTGTAATCGATGCCAACCATGATATTGGACGATTTCAGTTCGTAGGTGCCGGCCATGTTGGAGAAAGGCGGCGTCGCCGGATACCATTCAGTGACGGTGTAGGGATCGGCAAAAATGCGCTCGTACATCAGGCCGATTTCGAAGGGACCGAGCGGCAGGCCGAGTCCGATGCTTGCCGCTGTGCGGCGGGAGGCATCGGGAACCACCGGCTGCATGGTTTCATCGATGGCGGCGCGGGGTTCGGAGTAAAAGCCGGCGCGCAGTTTGGCGTTCGCCACGGGCAGGGCGTACTCAAGACCCAGACCGAGGCGGATGGTGTCTTCCCAGTTCTCTTCCAGTTCGGCCTGCAGATTGCCATCTGTGTCCTTGATCTCGATCACTTTCCAGGCGGACCAGGTCGTCAGGGCGACATCGCCGGTGATGAGCAGGTTGTTGATGCCGGTGAAGGCAAAGCCGGCGCCGATGGTGATGGGCAAGGGCATATCCGCCTTGACATCTATCTCAGGTATGGCCACCGCTTTGGCGCCGGAGTAGGCGCCCATCAGCTGCTGATACTGGGCTGTGGTGATCGCGCTGACCGAAAGCAGATAATCCAGGGTGGGTTTGACATTGGCCGGACCTTTGGCGTAATAGGTGTCCGCCATCAGGGTGCCGTCCAGCGATATGGTGTTGTACCATTTGCCGGAAACGCCGAGGGTCAGCGTTTCGACCGGTTTGTACTGCAGGCCAAAGGCGGCTCCGAAGCCCATGCCGGTGCCGTCGAGCAAAGCCTCGGTGAGAAAGTGATCGAAGGGGGGCTGGGCGGAGGCGCCGAGCTGCGCTTTAAGGGCTGCATAAGCGGGATCAAAGGTGACGGGATTGGGCGTGAAAGTGGGTTTGCGGATCATGATGTCCGCATAGGTCAGCATGAGGCCAACGCCCATTGACATCTTATCGCTGAGCTTGTAGGCAAACGTGGGCTGCACCGCGATGACTTTGAGATCATCCTCGTACTCGAATTCGGGGTAGAGGGGATTGTAGACGCTGGTGTTGAGCAAATCCCACTTGCTGCCAAGGCCGAACGGAGCGAACACCGCGAAGCCATAGGCCATTTTTTCGTTGCTGTAAAAGATGCCGGCCGAAGGGATCGGAAAAGATCTTTTTTCGCTCGTGATGGTTGTCGCCGAGGTGGCGCTGAACGCTGCGCCTTTGTAGGGGATGGCGGCATAGCTTGCGGAGGGGGTGATGAGTTCGACGCTGGCACCCACCTTGAGACCCTTGCTCCACACCAGGCCGGCGGGATTCCAGTACATGCCGCTCCAATCGTTGCTGAGCGCGCGGTAATTGCCGGCGAGGTTGGTCGCACGGACGCCGAAACCGGTGATGCCCACGCCGGCCGCATACAGTGTGGTTACGGCGAACATCATGACGAGGACGGTAACAAGTACTTTTCTCATGCTTCACTCCTTGAAGAGGTTATGATGACCTTTTGCCTAGAATAGATGCACAGGGGCTGAATTTGATTCACTTATTTTAGTTAAAAAAAATGTCCTTGTCAACAAAAAAAATGAATTCCATTCAATTTTTTCTTGTTTTCTTTATAAAATGGTCTTATTTTATGGCATAAATTACCAAAATACCGTGCCCTCCCGGTTAGCCAACCGGGAAAGCACGGGGTGTGGCAGATGAGAGGCAGGTCATGAACTCGGGAAAACGCGAAAGAATCCTCAAAGCGGCCATCAAGGTCTTTGCCCGTGATGGCTTTTACAATGCCAAAATGGAGGAGGTGGCGCGCCGCGCCGGTGTCGCCGTGGGCACCACCTATCTCTATTTCGAAAATAAGGATGATCTGATGATTTCCATCTTTGAGGAAGAGATGGTCCCCATCATCAATGCCATGCGCCGTGAAATGGCACAGCAGAGCAGCGCCACAGACAAGATCGCCACCTTTGTCCGTCTCCATCTCTCCTTCGTCGAAAAAGATCCGGACATGGCGCATCTGCTCGAAGTGGAGATGCGGCAGTGCAGCAAATTCATTCATGGCTACCACAGCGGCCGTTTCAAGGAATATCTCGATCTCATCGCGGCGGCGTTGGTGGAAGGACAGATCTCCGCTGAGTTCGAGTCGACCATCAATCCCACGGTTTTCAAACAGATCGTCTTCGGTGCGGTCGATCAAATTGCCACCAATTATACCGTGTCGCGCGCCCGGCGCATCAATCTCGCCCAATCCGCGGAACAGATCATCCGGGTGCTGCTGCAGGGCATCGCGAAAAAATGAATCAGATTCAAATAGTGGTTGCTTTTTTAGACGCATCTTTATAAATTATTCATTGCCGCAAAATCCACTCCGGCTGCAGGATTGAGCCGGATTTTTATTAGAAGGCTCTTTTTACCGTGTACAAGGAGTGCTCCCCGTGAATATTCTGGTTCTCATCAAACAGGTGCCGGATACCGAAGCGACGATTAAAACCGGCGCCGATTCCAAAACCATCGCCGAGGCGGGCATCAAGTTTATCATCAATCCCTACGACGAATATGCCCTCGAAGAGGCGTTGCGCATCAAGGAAGCACGGGGCGCGGGCCACATCAAGGTCATCGCCCTGGGAGCGGAACGCGCGAAAGGGGCTTTGCGCGGCGCCGCGGAACTGGGCGTCGATGAAGTGCTGCTGCTCAAGAGCGATGCGGTTTCGCTCGACGGCCTGGCCGTGGCGCGATGCCTGGCCGAAACCCTCCGCAATCAATCCTTCGATCTCATCCTCATGGGCAAGGAAGCCATAGACGACGGCAATATGCAGGTCGGACCCATGCTCGCCGAACTGCTCGACATTCCCTGTCTCAACGTCATCACCAAACTGACGGTTTCCGGAGAGGAAATTGTTGCCGAACGCGAGGGCGACAGCGGGGTGGAGGTCCTGCAGACGCAGCTGCCCGCCATCGTCACCTGTCAGAAGGGCCTCAACGAGCCGCGCTATCCCTCCATTCGCGGCAAGATGGCGGCGATGAAAATGGTCATCGCCGAACAGGCGGTGACGCTGGCGGATGACCGCGTCGCCGTCACCGCAATGCAGACGCCCCCCGCCCGCTCGGGCGGCAAGATCGTCGGCGAAGGCGCTGCGGCCGTTCCCGAACTCGTCAAGCTGCTGCACAGCGAATCGAAAGTGATATAGAGGAGAATCCGGAAATGTCCACGATATTGGCAATGATTGAACTAAAAGATAAAAGTTTTCGCAAAGCGGGTCTGGAAGTGCTCACCCAGGCGCGCCGCATCGCGGATGCCCGCAGCGGGGTGGTCATCGCGCTGGTCATCGCGGGAACGGATGCCGGCGTCGAAGCGGCACAACTGGGCGCCTGGGGCGCGGATGAAGTGCTGCTGGCGAGCGATGCCCGCCTGGCCGCGTACCACAGCGATTATTACAAACAGACACTCCTCGCCGCCCTGAACAAGACGGGCGCCAAGGTCGTGCTTTTTCCCGCCACGGCCATGGGCAAGGATCTGGCCCCGCGCGCCGCCGCCGCGGCCAGCGCCGTGCTGGCCAGCGACTGCACCGGCCTGGAATGGCAGGAGGGCGGACTCGTCATTGAAAAGCCCCTCTATGCCGGCAAACTGCTGGCGCAGCTGCGGCTCAGCGGCGACGTGCAGATGGCCTCCCTGCGTCCCGGCGTCTTCCCCGCCGAGGTGATCCGCGAAGGCCAGAGCGCGACGGTCACGCCTCTGGCAGTACCCGTTTTTTCCTCCAAAGTGACGGTACAGGAAAATCGCCCCAAAACAAGCGGCAAACTCGATGTGAGCGATGCAGAGATCATCGTCACCGGCGGTCGCGGCATGCGTTCCGCTGAAGGTTTCGCCCTGCTCGA
>DCUM01000062.1 GCA_002327255.1 bacterium UBA2214
GGGGGGAGGGGGCGCTAGTCGAGCAGTTCACCCCGATAAACCGGGGTCACCATGCCGGCGAGGGTGATGCGGCTGAAATCTTCATTGAAACCGACGCTGAGGTCGCCGCCCGTGAAATGGATTTCAACAGGTGAGCCCACCCCATGACGCAGATGACTGATCACGGCAGAGGCGACGGCGCCGGTGCCGCAGGCGAGGGTTTCGGCCTCGACGCCGCGTTCAAAGGTGCGCACATGGAGCGAATGCGGCGACTCGATCAGGACAAAGTCGATGTTGGCGCCACGGGGAAAGGCCGGATGACGCCGGTAAAAGGCGCCCAGTCCCGCCACGTCGAGGCTGCAAAGCTCGGTGACAAAGATCACAAAGTGGGGCACACCGGTATCGATGGCGCCGCCCGCCTGAAGATTTTTTTCCGCGACGATAGGCACAGAGAGGTCGGCGGGCCCGGGCGCAATGAACGTCGTGGTGACATGGCGGTCGTTGACGCGGGCGCTGTAGCGTTTGCCCATGATCTCAAAGGTCACGCTTTCGTTGCTGCCGAGACCGAGCTGGCGCGCGTACCAGGCGATGGCGCGGGAGCCGTTGCCGCACATCTCGGCGAGGCTGCCGTCGCTGTTGATGTGGACATAGCGCATATCCGCCGTGGTGCTCTGCTCCAGCAAGATGACGCCATCGGCGCCGACACTGAGCCGGCGCCGACAGAGTGCGCTGAAATAATGGGCATCCCGAACCGCGTCCCAGCGGGCCTCGCGGTTGTCCAGTACAATAAAGTCGTTGCCCGTGGCCGAGATTTTAAGAAAGGGAACGCCCGAAGCGTACGGGATCATTGCATCCCTTTGAAAGATTCTTTTTTGTACCCGGCCGGCAGTTTGAAAATGCCCGCCGGCGCCGTGCCTTCCTTGAACTCCAGCAGCTCGACGGTCGATTTCATCGACTGCCCCATCATCTGCGTGGTGGTGGCCGAGTAGACTTGTACCCCCTGGATTTTTTTCATCTCCTGGACCATCTTGTCCATCATCGAAGACATCATCGGATTGGCCGCCATGGCGGCGCTGACGAACTTGCTGTAGATCGCGGGATCGATTTTAAGATCCTGGGTGGCCCAGACTTCGGTGGTTACCGACATTCCCATCTGTCCCATGCTCATCCTGGTGATGTATTTCTTGCAGTTCCAGTTATTGATCTTTTTGCTCTCGTTGCCGGGCGTGACGGTGAAGGTGAGTCCCATATCGACCTGCGGCTGCTGCGCCTTGACGTCGAATTTGAGCGGCATCGCCATGTACGATTTTTTATCGTGCTGCAGAACGTAAAGCACACCTTCGTCCAGAAGCATGATCATGGACATCTTGTCCGTATCATGACGGACCTTGTCTTTGCTCAGCCAGGTGGTTGACACTTCGTCTTTGGCGGGCTCGGTGTGCCCCATGATGGTCATGGCATCACTGTGATTTTTTTGTTTCATAAAGATATCCGCTTGCGCGCCGCAAACACTCAGCAGCACGCCCACCGCCACAACGACGGCAATTATCCTGATTTTCATGTGATACCTCCTGTATAATGAATGATAGATTGTCGAACGGCTCCGGATGATCACCCATGAAATTTTATTCTGGTTTCCGGACGAATAATAGGCTGCAAAACGACTCTGTTAAATAGCGTCTCCTGGGCCAGGGGCGTAAGAAAATTTGACGGCCCTTAACAAGATCTCGGGAATCTGGCGTGCCAAGGTATCAGGCTTTCAGCCGCTGCTGCAGCAGATCGAGGAACACCCCTTCCGCTGCGGCGGATTCATGCTGCAGAATGGTCTCCACTTCCTGACTGATCGTCTCCTTTTTGGCCGAAAAATCGGGATGATTCAACGCCAGATCCTCATAATCATCGGCGATCTCGGCAATGAAATTTTCCCGGAACGGTTTGCTGGTCTGCAGGCGGTCGATGAGGGCAAGAGAGCGATTGAGGATTTCGAAAAAGACGGTGCGCGCCCGATCCCAGTGACCATCGGTGCGCAGTATTTTTGAACGGACAAACATTAATTGACAGGCGTCGATGATCTGCTGCGGATCGATTTTTTGCGCCTGCGGGAAATCAAAAATACCGGCAACTTCCTCCTGAATGGCCTCGTCCTCACTTTTATCACCCGCGGTGATAAAAAACTGGCTCAATTCGGGAAAGACTTCGACGAGGTTGACGAGGATGTCCACCAGGGTGTTCTTCTCCTTGAGCCGGATGGCGCGGCGCAAATCCTGATAGCTGACGAAGGTGTCGGGTTCGTTCAGCCAGCTCAACAGCAAGGCGACCTGATGTTCGCAATGGCTGCTGCCCAGGGGACAGGAACAGCGACCGAAGAGTTGTTCTCCATCGACGACCATCTCGACGCGATAGATGCCTTTACTGCGTACGGTCGCTTGCAAACCGTAGTTGGTTTGAAAACGATGGCGTACCCAGCCATTTTCGAATATCTGCTCACCCATGCGATAAATATCAGGGCTGGCATAGGCGGTTACATCGAGTGGCGTTATACGAGAAGGCATTTCTGAATCCCTCCATTTTTCCTGGTACGCCGGAGAGAGAGGTTCGCCGGAAAATGATCACCCTGGCGGCGGCCGGAGATGGTGCCCTATTTGCTGGCTGCTTGCTTTTTAATGTCGCGAATGCGCTGGACGATCAATTTAACCGTTTCCTTGTCAAAACCGGCATCGTGACCGAAGAATCCCCTGTCATGGGTGCGCTGCTCGAAAGCGTTGCCGCCGGATGCGATGTCAATGGAACGAACCGGCGTGACCTGAATGGAGACCGTGGTA
Source organism: bacterium UBA2214 (assembly GCA_002327255.1). Taxonomy (GTDB): domain Bacteria; phylum Zhuqueibacterota; class Zhuqueibacteria; order Residuimicrobiales; family Residuimicrobiaceae; genus UBA2214. The sequence goes on from DCUM01000062.1 coordinate 2,802, forward strand.
TCGCCTTTCAGGGTGAGGTGGAGGTGACCCTCCTGATCCTGCACCGATTTGATCTCTTCCCAGGGAAGAAATGTAACGCGCTCCCAGCGCATGCGGAGCGCTGCGGCCACGAATTTGGTCAAGGATTCTATCCCGCACAGGGGCTGGACATGCAGCAAGGCCTTTTCCGTGATGCGATACTCCAGGCCGTGGACAATGTTTCTGAAAAAGGCGCTGAGCACGCCAAGAAAGAAAACCAGGAAAAAAACGGCCCTGCCGGCGTAGAGGCCCAAATCAGCCAGGCCGATCATTTTGAAAAAAATCGAGGCCAGTATACCCATGACAAAACCGCCGAGCAGCCAGCTGCCGATCTTGTTGATGAAGCGGCCGGTCGATTGATGACGCCATGCCAACAGCGTCTGGCCAAAATTTTCCCCTTTGCTGCGATGCCACATTTTCATACCCGATGCACTCCTGCAGTTAGGCTTGATCAACGTCTCAATATACAAAAAAGCGCTCGTTCATATCAAGCAAATAATGGTGCCATTATTGATTTTTTACCAGGCGAAATTCGCCGTTGCCGCTGCGATCGACGAAAATGAAACGCCGATGCGGCTTGGTATAGGACCAGATTTCCACGGCGGGTGAATACATCTCAGCGGCCTGCCTTTCGATGTCATCCGGCTGCCCGTATTGAATCAGGATGCGGCCGCGGTCGCTGCGCCAGCCCTCGCGGTTGACCATCGGCTCGGCAAACTGACGGTTGGCCAGATCGATGCGAAAGAAAAATTCATCCCTGAGTTCGTTCTCCGGCGTCGCGGGATCGGGATCGCGTTTTTCCCAAAAGGCTTCGTAGAGCTTTTCCCGCTCCTGCGGCGACGCCGCCCGCATTTCGCGGATGGTGCTGCCTTTGGCGATCAATGCCAGCTGTTCGATGGCCAGGTCGAGGCTGCCCAACTGGGATTGCGCATCGCCCCAGAAAACCATGAATTTGTGCTCTGCCCTGGCGCTCAGTGATCCAGAAGAGGCTTGAATCCGGATCTGGTATTCGCCCGGTTTTTTGATGATCTCCTTGAGACTGAAGCAGGCACCCAGTATCGGTTTGGCCGCCCGGATTTGGCTCTCCGTATGCACCGAATGGCCATTAAGGTCGCGCAGGTCGAGTTGCACCCGAACCGAGTCGGCATCCATGGGCGGATAGAGCTCGAAGAGCAGTCCCATGTCCGATTTCTGCTGGCTAAACGCATTGCGCACATTGATCACATAACTCCCCTCCAGGCAATCCACCTGATCCGCCAGGATCAGGTCGCTGATCTGCAGGCCGACAGAAAAGTCCGTCAGCCGGATGCTGTCGCGCTCCTCGACCAGCACCTTGCCGTCGCTGTTGATCAGTTTGAGGCTGAACTGATATCTTCCGGGCGGCGCCTTCAGGAGCATTTTTTTATGGATCGGACGGAGGCGCAGATTGGTTTCGCTGAACTGCGATACGGTGACGGTGTCGCGCAGCATCGCATAATCGGCCACCTCGTTTTTCTGGTTGTAGAGGATCAACTCGATATCGTAACGGGCGGTGAAGCGATCATCCGCCTCTTTGATAAAAACGAGGACATCGTTGACCCATTGAAGATGGACATGCATCAGACTCTGGCTTCGATCTTCGACGTCGGCGAAATTGAGAACGCGCCAGGCGAACAATTCACGGCTGAAGAGCCCACGTGTCGGCCGCTGCATCCCTATCTGCGCGAATACCTGGCTGACGGCCACCAGGGCAATCCATATCACTCTTTGCATGTTTTTTTGCATACTGGTGTAATCCTGTGATTAACGGATGATTTCAAGGACTTTAATGGAAACATCGTATTTGTCTTTGGTGAACGGCGGCATCAAATAGAGTCCCTTGATCGGACTGAATTGTCTGCTCTCCGCAATGGCCTGCTGCGCGATGTGGATGCCGATGGTTTTGGCCTTTTCTGAATCCGGCGCCGCGGCGAGCTGGCGTGCGATCTCTTCCGGGACGTCGACGCCGGGGACTTCGTTGTTGAGAAATTCGACCGTGCGGTAACTCACCAGCGGCATGATGCCGGCCAGCACCGGAATCTGCACCGATTCGATGCGCCGGAGGAAATTTTCCAGTTTTTTGAGGTCGAACACCGGCTGCGTCAGCACATACTCCGCGCCGGCCTCGACTTTTTGCAGCAGCCTTTCCACCTCCAGACCGGGGTCCAGGGCGCCGGGATTGGCGCCGACGCCGATGTGCCAGCCGGTCGGTGCGCCGATGGGGTTGCCCGCCACATCATAACCATGGTTGAGTCCGCGGACGATGCGCGTCAAGCCGATGGAATCGACGTCAAAGACGGCGGTGGCATCGGGGTAATCGCCGAGTTTGGGCGGATCGCCGGTGATCACCAGGATATTGCGCAGGCCGAGGGCATAGTGGCCGAGCAAATCCGACTGCATGCCGAGCAGGTTGCGGTCGCGGCAGCAGTAGTGCAGGATGGTCTCCACCGGCAGCGAGCGCTCGATGAGCTGCGCCAGGGCCATGGGCGACATCCGTGAAGAGGCGCGCGGACCATCGGGGATGTTGACCGCATCGATGCCGAACCCCACCAGTTTGCGCACGCCCGCCAGAACCGGCTGCACGTCGATGCCGCGCGGGGAGAGCACCTCGACGGAGACGACGAATTTTTTGCCCATGCGCGCCGCCAGGGCGGATTTTTCCTCCCGCGGGATGGGCTGCACCGTGATCTCGGCATCGGACTTGAAGACGACCTTGTGCGCCTGCTTGCGCGGCTGCAGGGCGCGCACCGCCGCGGCGATGGCCCTGATATGCTCCGGCGTCGTGCCGCAGCAGCCGCCGACGATATGGGCACCGGCGGCGATGAAGCGCCGCGCGAATTCCGCGTGATATTCCGGGGTGGACATGTAAAGCACGCGGCCCTCGAAGACGCGCGGATTGCCGGCATTGGGCTGGGCCGAGATGTAGGGCGCGCCCGCCCTGGCGAGGCGTTCGATCACTTCCAGCATCGCCTGCGGGCCGACCGAGCAATTGGCGCCGATGACGTCGGCCCCTTCCCCGCGCAGCACTTCCACCACAATCTCGGGCTCCACGCCCAGGGTGGTTTTGCCTTCCTCCGTGTAGGTCATCTGGGCGATGACGGGCAGATCGCAGAGCTGGCGCACGGCGCGCACCGCCAGGGCAATCTCCGCAAGATCGCTGAAGGTCTCCAGGATGAACAAATCGACGCCGCCGCAGAGCAGTCCCTGCGCCTGTTCACGAAATAGCTCCAGTACCTGCTCCTGGGCCAGGGTGCCGATGGGGGCGATGCGCACGCCGGTCGGACCGATGGCGCCGGCCACATGGACCTGCTCTCCCGCAGCCCGGCGCGCCAGTTCAGCGCCGCGCTGGTTGATGAGGGATACCTGCGCCTCAAAACCGTGCGTTTTCAGCTTGATGTGGTTGGCGCCGTAAGTGTTGGTTTCGATAAAGTCGGCATTGGCCAAAACATAGGCTTTATGAATATCCAGCACCAGATCGGGATTGGAAAGATTGAGCTCATCGAAGCAGCGGTTGATAAAGACGCCGCGGCTGTAGATCATGGTGCCCATGGCGCCGTCGCCCACCAGCACCGCCTCGTGCAGGCGGTCGAGAAAATTAGGGGGGGTCACCCGGGCACTCATTAAAAGTCCGCGCCCAGCGACCACAAGACCTGTGGTGATTTGGCCGTGCTGTAGAAATTGGTCGGATAGGCTACATCCATGCGCAGCAGAAAGAAACCGAGATTGAGACGCGCGCCATACCCAATGCTGGCGAAGACATCACGGGTCTGGATCAGTCCATTGGGCGCCTTGACAAAGGGTTTGATGGTTTCCCCCTTGTCCCAGGCCATACCCAGATCGGCGAAAAGCGCGCCGCCGATGTTGCCCAATTCGAGCGGCAGTGGGAATCCCAGGGAGAGACGCCGTACCAGCGGGAAGCGGAACTCGAAATTGGTGAGCAGGAAGCGGTTGCCTTCCAGAGCGTAGTAGCCGGCGCCGCGCAGCGGCATCTCGAAGGAGGCAAAATAGATATCTTCGATATGCTGGACGCGGATGCCGCCAAAGAACTCGCGGTTCAGCCAGTTGGGCAGACCGCCGAGGAAGAATTTCTGTTTGTTTTTGCCCTCACTGAAGCCGCCCGCCACGCGCGTCGCGAAGGTATAATTGCGCGCCAGGCGGTGATAGTGGCGCCAGTCCATGCGCGCGGTGGCAAAGTCGATGCCCGTCTTGCCGATGCCGGGGCTGTAGGTGATGCCCACGGACATGCCGGTGCCATTGGTCGGGCCGGTGTATCCCCACACGCTGGTGTCGCGGGTGTAGGAGAGGCTGTTGAGCAGGAAGAAGCGGTCCCTGGGCGAGAGATAACCGTAATCGATGAGAAAATCGACGTCGTCATCGGCAATTTCGAGATAGGAACGGTTGATGCCCATGGCACTGAAGCCGTAATCGATGCGTTCGAAGCGGTTGAGAGGGCGGCTGATCAGTGCGCTGAGTCCGTAGTTGCGGTCGCGCACCCAACCGGTGTAATCGGAATAGTAATAGTAGGCGTTATGAAAGAGCCCCGCGCCGATATCGGTTTTTCTCGGCAAATAGAAATAGGTCAGGGCATAGTCGGCATTGCGAAAATCGCCAAAGACGCCCAGGGCGATATTGACGCGGTGATCGCCGAGGACATCGGAGAGCATGATGTTGGTCATGCCCTGGGTGCCGAAGAACTGGCTGTAACCCACGGCGCCGTAGACGAGATCCGGTGTGAGTTTGACCTTGTATTTGTTGATTTTGAATTCACCGGTTGGCAGCGTGTATTCGGCCGAATCGAGAAAGACCCTGGTGGCCAGATTCGCCGTACTGATCTCTCCCTGTGCAAATTTGTCATCAAAGACAAAGTTGCGGTACTTGCGCGTCTCTTCGTCTTGCGGTGGTTCGCTGATCTCTTCCGCGATCTCTTCGTCATCGAAGGTTTCTTTGGTGCCTTCGCGTAGCTGCTGAGCGTACTTGGTTTCCGGGACTGTGACGTCTCCGGGTTTGATGTCCAGCGGATTTTTGAGCATGTAGAGGTCATAGCCCGCGAAATAAAACGAGGTGAAGACGAGGCGGTCGGCGCTGCCGCCCCAACTGGGCTGGAAGGCGCCGGTGAGCACGTTGGTGATCGGCCACTCTTCGTCGCGGTCGAGGTTTTTGAGCCAGATATTGCTGATACCCTGACGCTCGCTGGAGAAGGCGATGGTTCTGCCGTCCGGGCCATAGACCGGCACGCGCTCGATAAAGGGCGAAGCGACGACGCGGCGCAAATTATCACCGTTGGCATCGATTTCAAAGATGTCGAGATTCTTGAGGTTGTATTGATGGGGGGAAAAACCTTGCGGCAGTTCATCGGCATACCAGTCGGCGCGGTCGCTGGCAAAGAGGAGACGCATTCCGTCCGGCGACCAGTTGGGCTCGACATCGCTGAAGACATCATCGGTCACTTTGCGCAGCGCTTTGGTTTTCAAATGAAAAACGTAGATGTCGCTCTGTCCGTTTTTCAAACCGCAGAAGGCGATCTCATCTCCTTTGGGGTTCCAGGCGGGATTATAGATGCCGTCGAGGTCGAGATTGAAACTTTGCTGGATTTTGCCTTTTTTGACATCCACGATATAGATGGCGTCACGGCCGCCGGCGGCGGCGGTGAAGACGATGCGTTTATCGTCGGGACTCCAGCTCATCCCGGGTCCCTTGAGCCATTGCAGTTCTTCGAGGTTGCCGGCGCGCTGGCCTTTGACGAGACGGCGCATGATGCGGCCGTCAATGGCGCTCATGAGATAGATATCAAAGTAGTCGCTTTTGTCGGATTTGAAGACCAGCTTGTCGCCGCGATTGCTGAGAATCGGACTGGTGTTGACAAAACTGCCGTCCTTGAGATGGTCGGTCAGGCGTTTGGCGATCTCTTCGGGTTCCTTGCGGTTTTCGACATCGGGCCAGTATTTGCGTTTGAGATAGCGGTGCCAGCGTTTGGTGAGGTCTTTTTCTTCCAGGCCGATGGACTGTTTGAGACCGCGTTCAAAATTTTTGTTCACCTTCACCTTGCCGAGCAATTCGCCGGCCTTTTCCTGGCCATAGCGTTCGATGATGTAATTCCAGACCGACTGTCCGCCTTTGTAGGCGAGGAAACCGTAGAGGTAGGGAATTTCCGGCACATAACCGTTCACCGTGGCATCGCGCATGAACATATCGCTCTCGATGTCCCAGCCGCGGCTCTGGTATTCGGCGAGGCCCTCGATGAACCACAGCGGCAGCGACATTTGCGTCAGGCCGGTGATGATCGATTGCACCCCGGAGCCGTAGAGCATCTGCAGCATGACCGCGTGGGTGAGTTCATGGTGAATGACATGGCGGAATTTTTCCCACTCGCCGTCGTAGGGGATGACGACGCGGTTTTTGAAGAATTCGGTGAAACCGCCGACCGATTCTTCAGGCACCGACAGGTCGACATTGGTCTGCTGGAAATCGTTGTGGCTGTTGTGGAGGATGATCTTGATACGGTCCACCAGCGAATAGCGGAAGGATTTCTGCAAAGAGCGGTAGCTCTCTTCCGCGGTCTGGGCGACATAGGCCGCTATATTTTCGCCGCCGTCGGTGAAATAGACATCAAAATGTTCCGACTGCAAATAGTGCCAGTTGAATTGGCCATACTGGACTTTATTCTTGCCAAAATATTGAGCCTGGACCGGACTCGTCGCGGTGGTCAAGAGGATGGCTGTCACAGCCAGCAACATCAATCGTTTCATAGATACTCCTGTTTATCTCAAAGCCCGGGCTTGTGCCCCATCGCTGCCCTTGTGCCTGTCTTTTTAACTCCGTTTCGGATAAAAACTGTCTCTATCGGCGAGGAATGGTCATGGATCGCGATGCTTGATCAATCTGGTGATACACTGTTTCAAACAGCGCAAGCGCTAAAGCTATTCCAGAGCATTCATTTACTTGATACGCAAAGGACGGGCAAAGAGTTCCTGCCGGAAAATACGGATTGGATATTGGACAGCAAAAATCAGGGGAATCAGACATGATTTTGAACGAACGGGAATCGGGCACAACCTGTCATGGTCAACATGGACTGATTGACTCTCCAGGGCCCGAATACATGACAGGCTTTTGCCAGAATGATCGTTTTCGCCTCTCGTCAGGGGAAGATCATTGGCATCATTCGCGCAGAGGCGCGGTGAAAACAGACCACTCTGTCATCACGAGCTTGACGTTTTGGCGCGCGCGAAGGGATGGCGGTGGGCGGAACGCGTCATTCCTGCGCTTTTTCTCCACCCGCCATTCCGGCGAGCGTGCCTCCCTGGCAGCGTGGGACTTTCGCTCCTGCTGCGTCTGCACGTGCGCCTCCGGGGCGGCCGGGAACCTGCGCTGTTACTCCGCCTGTGGCTCCTGCAAACGTGTCTCAAAAGCGGCCAGATCTTGCTGGTTGCCGAGCACGCCGAGTTCGAGATGGAAAGTGACCGATTCGCCCGGTGCGATGATCTTGAGCCGGTCGTTGTGGCGCGCGCTGCTGCGTCCCTCCGGCAGACAATTGCCGGGGGCCATGCCGATGATATTGACGCCTTTGTCCAGCATCTTCCAGTGGGTATAATAGGGCAGTTCGGCTTTTGGATAGGAGAGGTAGACGCCGAGGCCGTTGCCGTCGTGGTGATGCGGATTGACCAGGGCGACATTGACCATGCCCCTGGCATCGGGATCGTGGTCGACGAAAAAGAGCTGTTCGGCGTAGGGGTGCGCGGGCGCTTCGACCTGTTCAAAGCTGTCGATGTGCGGCTCCGCTTCCTTGTCGCGCGGTTCGACATGATTGATGACGGCGCGCAGTTCGGCGCCCGCGCTGACCACCGGAAAGCCGATGTTGCACTGATAAAGGAACATCAGCGGCGCCGGATCAAATCCCTGGTTTTCAACCACATCCTTGATCCACAATCGCGACTGACCGAGACGGGTGTAGATGCTGCGCCGCAGCAGCAGATTGGGACCGAACAGGCTCGCCTCGCGCATTTCGGCGGTGGCCCAGAGCACATACTCGTCCTCTTCCCACTCGGCGCCATAGCCCACGTTCTTGGCGGGAATGGCGCCGATGCGCCCGTGCATGCCCAGTTCTTCGTCGATCTCTTCGTCAATCTCCGGCGGACCGGCATGGGTGAGTCCGCAGGTATTGAGCAGGCCGCCGGCCATGAAATAGAGATAACCGATATCGTGCGGATCGTGGAATGCCGGCGCCACCGCTCCGGCCGGGGCGTGCCAGTGCAGGGCACAGCCGTTGTGACTGGCATCGTAGATATCCAGCGCCCGATCCTGCAGCAGGGTGAAGCTGAAGCCGGAGCCCGTCCTGAATTCCAGTGCCCGCACGCCGCGTTCGCTGCCGTTCACCAGCTCAACCGGCCGCAGCGAAGCCAGCTGCGCGATGTCGCCTACGTGCTGCAGCAGTTCCTGCCGCGTATACGTCTTGCCATAGAGTGTTGCCACAAGGACCTCTCTGGATTATTTGAACGATTTTTGTGATTCATCCCCGGGTGGATAAAGGATGGAGGCAATGATGGCGACAACCAGAATGCCCGCGACCACGCCCAAAGCCACAACGACCGGGAATTTATAGAGTTCGCTGATCATCATTTTCAAGCCCACGAACATGAGAATGGCGGAGAGGCCATAGTGGAGATAATGGAACAACTGCATGACACCGGCCAGCGCGAAATAGATCGCACGCAAACCCAGTATGGCGAAGACGTTGGAGGTGTAGACGATGAACGGGTCGGTGGTGATGGCGAGAATGGCCGGGATGGAGTCCAGGGCAAAAATCACATCCGTCGTCTCCACCACCAGCACCACGACAAACAGGGAAGTGGCTTTACGGCGCCCCTCTTCGGTGACGAAAAACTTGCCGGCAGCCGGTTTTTTACTGACCGGGAAGAAGCGGGTGAAGAGTCTGAGGATGATGTTGCGCTCCGGATGCACCTCTTCATTTTTGCTGGAGAGCATTTTGTAACCGGTGAATATCAGGAAGGCGCCGAAGAGATAGATGATCCAGTGAAATTTGGCAATCAGGGTGATGCCGGTGGCGATAAAGAGCGCGCGCATGACCAGCGCGCCGAGGATGCCCCAAAACAGGACTTTGTGCTGATATTCCTGTCTGACGCCAAAATATTGAAAGATGATGATGAATACAAAGAGATTATCCACGCTGAGTGCTTTTTCGATCAGAAATCCGGTGAGGAAGTTGAGAGCGCTTTCAGCACCATACATGAAATAGACAAAAATATTAAAGCCGAGAGCAAGGGATATCCAGAAGAGACTCCACAGCAGAGCTTCCTTCACCTTCATCTCTTTGTCCTTGCGATGGAATACCAACAGATCCAATATCAACAGCGTCAGAATGCAGATGGTGAAAAGGATGAGCATGATTCTTTCGTCAAGCATCAGGTGCCTCGGTTATGGTGACGGTGCGCGCATGGCTTCATATCACGCTGTGTGGCATGTTCTTGCTGCGCCAAAAACAGATGATTCAGCGGTTTGTGGGTCATTATAAGGGAGTCGGGTGATGGTGCTTCCGGCAGGAAAGATCAAATATACTTGACGAGGAACAACATATCCTCACCGGAGCGGTAGTACGATTTGATGCGCCCGACGGATTTATACCCCTGGTGATTGAAAAAGCGCACAAACGCCGCGTATTCCTGCTGCGATGATATTTCGATGACGACCATCCTCGCATTCCGGGTGCGTACGATTTGTTCGGTGTAATCCAGCAACACTTTGCCGATGCCGCGTCGCTGCCATGCCGGCGTAACCACCAGGCTGTACAATTTATACGTCCCCTCGGTCCCCGCCGTCTCTCCAAAACACGCGAAGGCAATGACCTCGTGACAGTCGTTCTCACCCACAAAGACCTGATACGTATTTTTCTCTTTGTCAAAGAGATAGTGATCTACCAATTCCATGATCAGATCGAGCGCTTGCATGCCGAAAACGCCGGTTTTTTGCATCATCTCGTAGAGGTCTTCGCGGTCTCGTGAGACCATTTCGCGTATATTTATCAATTTCGTATTTGGCAATTTGCTGAATTTTCCCTTCTGCCGCCACTGAGACCGTGCCATTTGTTGATTAATCACAAACCATAAACAAGAACAATGCCAAAGAACAGCCATTAATATAAATTCAATAATATAAATAAATTAGATCATTCCATTCAGGGGGCTGCTCCATCGGTGTGGTGTTTTTTTTTGTCGATATGATAAAATCATGGAATTCTGAAAAAATGGATTATCAATTTGAGAAAATGATGAAAAAAGGACGCAGGAAGAGTTCTTAAAATGATAAACGGCTGTTCTCTTTGCGCCGTATGGTGCCTCTTTCACTCTGTTGAATGGATCGGCGTCCGGGGGTGGTGAATCATCCGGGTCACAACTCCTCGATCTCATACTCCTTGATTTTGCGATAGAGCGTCGCCAGACCGATCTGCAGGGTCATGGCGGCTTTTTGTTTATCAAAATGGTGATAGCGCAGGGTCTGCTGAATGGCCATTTTCTCGATTTCAGCCAGTGAGTTACCCACCAGTGGCCCGATGCCCAGTTCGAAGCCGTGAATGCCCGCCAGCAAGGCCGGGAATTGTCCCGGCTTGAGTTCTTTGCTTTTGGCCAGAACCACCGCCCGTTCCATCATGTTTTCGAGTTCACGGACGTTGCCGCGCCACGGATAGACCAGCATCTGGTTGAGCACCTCTTCATCGATGCTCTCCACATGCTTGTCGTTGATCTGGTTGTATTTTTCCATAAAATAATAGGCGAGGGGTTTGATGTCATCGGGCCGTTCGCGCAACGGTGGTATTTTAAGGGTGATGACGTTGAGCCGGTAATAGAGGTCTTCGCGAAAGACGTTCTGGGCGACGCGTTCTTCGAGATCGAGGTTGGTGGCGGCGATGAGGCGGACGTCGGCGCGATGGGTTGTGGTGCCGCCGAGACGTTCGAATTCGCCATTTTGCAGGACGCGCAGCAGCTTGACCTGCATGGTTGCGGCGAGATCGCCGATCTCATCGAGAAAGAGGGTGCCTTCGTGGGCGAGTTCCACTTTGCCCGGTTTCTGTTTCATGGCGCCTGTAAAAGCGCCGCGTTCATAGCCGAAAAGCTCCGCCTCGAGGAGGTTCTCGGGAATGGCGCCGCAGTTGATTTTGATGAAAGGTTTGTGACACCGCGGACTGGTGCGGTGGATCGCCGCGGCGATGACTTCCTTGCCTGTGCCGGTCTCTCCGGTCAACAGTACTGTGCTGCGTGATGGCGCGACCTGCTCCACCAAATCCAGCACCTGTTTGAACGGCGGGCTGTTGCCGATGACCACAGCCGCCGTGCCTTCCTGGTTGAGAAGGCTTCTGAGCTGTTCATTCTCGCGCTTGAGATCCAGCATTTCGCGGAGTTTGCCGAGTGTCCGTTTCAAATCGGAGAGACTGAAGGGTTTGGATACATAGTCATAGGCGCCGCTGCGCAATGCCGTGCGCGTCGATTCAACGGAGCCATAAGCGGTCATGACGATGACCGGTATATGCGGCTTGTGCTCCTGGATGTAATCGAGGAGTTCCAATCCGGTACCGTCCTTCAGCTTTAAATCAGTGAGAAGGATATCGGGTTCTTCGCTCTTGATGAGCTGAAGCGCTTCGTTGCGTGACGGCGCGCTGAGAATGTGAAAGCCGGTTTCTTCCAGGCCCATTTTCAAGGCATGGAGGGTGTCCGCTTCGTCGTCGACGAGCAGCAGTTTATATACTGTCATGCAGGGACCTCCTGGGTGGCCGTATGCAGGGGAAGGCTGACGGTGAAACGGGCGCCTTTGCCGGGCTTTGAAGTGACGGAGATGCGGCCGTGATGGGCCAGGACGATTTCGCGCGAAATGAAGAGTCCCAGGCCCATGCCGGTTTTTTTGGTGGTGAAGAATGGCGTGAAGAGGTTCCGTCCCAGGTCGGGCTCGACGCCGGGGCCGTCATCGCTGATGGAGACATAGACGCGCTGTGCGCGGGTGTAGAGGCGGACGCGTATCTTGCCCTGACCGGCGATCGCTTCGATGGCATTGGTGATGAGATTGACGAAAACCCGGCGCAACTGAATCCAGTCGCCCATGACAGGAGCCGCCGCGCGCGTCTGATTGAAACGCAATTCGATGGCCTGCTGCACGGCGGCAAAACGCATCTCCTGAATCAGATCGGTCAATTCACCGCGCAAATCCAGCGCTTCCATTTTCAGGTGCGAAAGATGGGTGTAGGTGAGATAGTGATCCAAATTGACGCGGAGTTGTTGTACCTGGCGCCGCGTCGCCTGAAGCAGCGCGCTCATTGAACTCAGACAATCCTCGCGTCTATTTTCCAGGGCCTGTTCCATGAGTTCGGTGTGAAGGCCAATCGAGTTCAATGGATTGCGGATGTCGTGCATGATGGCACTGCTGAGCCGCGACAGGGCTGTCAACTGATTGAGTTGCTGGACGCTGGATTTGAATTCGGCGCGTTCACTGATATCCTGAAAATTGATGAGATAGTGCATGCCGGCCAGCTCGACGCCCTCCATCCTGCTGATGGAGAGCAGCGCGGGGAAAATGCCGCCACCCTTGCGCACGATGTAGACTTCCAGATTGGCATGCCAGCGGCGCGGAGATTCGAAGCGTTTGCGCAACAGGGATTGCGATGGCGGTGTGAAGAGGGTGAAGAGGCTTTGGCGCAGAATATCGGGCGGCTGATACCCCGTCAGACGGACGGCGGTCGGATTCCAGTGCTGCACCAGGAGTCCGGCATCGCACGTCGCGACACCGAGCGGTGATTGCCGGATCATCTGGTAGATGAGATTGAGTTGTCTCTGCAAGCCATCCTTGACAATGGAAAGTTCGCGTATGAGGGTTTGATCGCGTTCATGGATGGCCTGGTACTCCTGCCCCCAGAAATGGCTCAGGTTGATGAGGGTAAAATCATAGATGCGCTGCAATTTTTCGAAATGTTCTTCAAAGGCGTGATCGCGGCCGAGTGCGAGACGGTGCACCAAATAATGATTCAACACGACCCGCGAGACGCCGATGATGAGCAACTGGGTGTGCAGATCTCTTTTAAGATAGGGCTTTTTTTGGTATAATTGCAGGGCATAATGGGTGAGATGATTGCCGAGCCGTTTCTTGCTGGTCAAATGGAGGTCGCGGATGAGATGCGTGTATATGCCATGAAAGAGTTCCCGGTTTTTTTCGATGTCAAAGTCGTGCCGGCCGCCCCATGGGGAAAGGAGCAGCGTCTCCAGAGAACTTTCGATCAATTCGTCAAGATGTTTTTTGATGAGGGACGGGATCGTGAGCATGCCTGCGACCTGTACAAAGACCATTTTTATCATTTTAATAAGTAAAATTTACAACATATTTATGAATTTATCAAATTGAGAATTGAAATTCTTCCAAAAAATTGCTTTTTTTCATTCTGAAAAATAGTATGCTTTCAACGGGAATAATGCAAAACAGACTTGTGTTATAAATTACATAAAAACAATAAAACTTTATCCCCGCAAAAGTTTGGCACTCTATTTGATTGCACTGCAACAGAGGTGTGCAAAACGGCTTTCCCGTGTTCTTGTTGATGTCTGAAAACGGCGCTGCAGTCGACGTCGAGCCTGAAACAGGTTGCAACAAGAAAGAAGAAAAAAGAGATATTTTCACTTGTTTTTTTGAAAATTATCGTATAAATTGTAAGAACCGTACAGAGGAAAGGTTTCTGTGCACTGTATAACACATCCATTCAAGGAGGTTACATTAATGAAGGTAAAAGCGTTAGTGACTGTGCTCGTCGTCGTTTTTGCGATGGCTCTGATGCTGGGTTGCGCCAAAGCTCCGCAGCAGGAACTCGATGCTGCCAAAGCAGCTCTCGATGCTGCCAAAGCGGCTGAAGCAGACCGTTACGCTCCCGAAATGTACAACGCAGCAAAAGATTCTTTGAACGCTGCCCTGGCTGAAATTGAGAAGCAGAACTCCAAGTTCGCCCTCTTCCGCTCCTTCAAAAGCGTGAAAGACCTCGTCGCCAAAGCCACCACGGCTGCCAATGAGGCCACCGAGCAGGCTGCTGTGACCAAGGAAAAAGTTCGCAGTGAAGCCGAAGGCCTGTTGGCCGAAGTTGCTCCCGCCGTGGAGAATGTGAAGAAGCTCATGAAGAAGGCGCCCCGCGGTAAAGAAGGCAAAGCCGCCCTCGAAGCCATCGGCAGCGAACTGGCTGCAGTGGAAGCCTCTCTGGCCGAAGCCAATACCGCTATGACCAATGGCGACTTTTTGACGGCTCGCGACAAAGCCCAGGCCAATCTGCAGAAACTCGCTTCCCTCGCCGAAGAACTGCAGCAGGCTATCTCCAAAAAGTATGGCCGCTAATTTTGCGCTTGTCAAAGCGTCCTAGTTTTGACCTCAGTTCGCGGACCTCGATGTCAGCGGACTGAGGTTTTCTTTTTTCTGCAACGCTACACAACCCTCCTCAGTCTTTGGAGCGGTCACCCGGAACTGGAATCAATCGGCTTATAATCCTTGATCGACTTTGAGTAGAACATGCAGTGGCATTACAGCAGATATGCAGTCCCACCCGCACCGGAAAATCCCAGAAACTGGTTTCTTGTTGTCAATCTGCTCCTGGCCGTGACACTGGGCGCGATCACCCTTGTCGTCGAGTGGTCCGCACAACCCCCTGTCGCCCAATATGACGAAGCCCGTAAAGCCGTGGCTCGAGCGCGTAGCCTGCAAGCCAATCGCTATGCTCCCGAGTTGCTGCTCAACGCAGAGCTCTATCTCGAACAGGCGCGCCAGGCGTGGGCCAGCGAAAACAAACGCTGGATTTACCGCCGTGATTTCAACCGGACGTGTCATTATGCGAACAAGACCATCGATGTCGCCGAACATGCGGCCATGCGTGCCACCACCGTTCGCGATTCCTTGCACTGGGTCGCCTCGACCGGCATTGCATTGATCAAGAAACGCATCGATGAAATCCGGCCGCGATTCAAGGATATGCCGATCGATCAACTGGTGCGGCAGAAATTCGCTCTGGGCGAAATTTTCATCATGGAGAGCGAGGAGGCCTTTAAACGCGGTGATTATCGCCGTGCCGTGGCCATCTACCAGGTGGCCGCTGCCAAAATCGGCAGCGCCGGCGATGAAGTGCTGCAAATTCTCGATGGTTATTTTGTCAATACCGCCAAATGGCGCAAATGGGTGCAGGAAACCATTCAATGGTCGGCGGATAATGATGACTATGTGCTGCTCGTCGATAAACTGGCACACACCTGCCTCGTCTACAAAGGCGGCAGCGAAATCGCCCGATTCCCCGTTGAACTCGGGCCCAACTGGCTGGGGCATAAACGGCAGCGCGGCGATGGCGCAACGCCGGAAGGCCGCTATCGCATCAAAAAGAAAAAAGAAGAGCGGCATACGGTTTATTACAAAGCGCTGGAGATCGACTATCCCAACGCCGAAGATGTGGCGCAGTTCAATGCCGCCAAATGGCGCGGGGAAATCAGCGCCCGAGCCGGGATCGGCGGACTCATCGAAGTGCATGGCGACGGCGGCAAAGGCGCCAACTGGACCGCGGGCTGTGTCGCACTGCGCAACCGCGATATGGATAAAGTCTACGAACTGGCCCAGGTAGGTACGCCCATCACCATTGTGGGATCGCTGCGCGGCATTGCCACCACACCCGTCGAAATCAACGCCGTACAATATGGTGCAGGCCCCAAACCATGAAGCAGCAAATTTACCAGAAAATGGCATGAAACGAGCATTTCGCAAAAATATTCCTGCTCCGCCCGCCAAACAGCAACAAGAGGTGGACCTGGCGAGTGACTTTCACCCCGAACAAAGCGAAAAAAAGATCGGCGTCGCTCTCTTTCTTGGCCTGCTCTTCGGCGTTGCCTTCGCCTTTGTGATCTTTCTCTTCGCGCCGGATTTGCGCGATCACGTCTATTGGCTCATTCCCGGCGAACGCTCCGTTTGCATCGCTGCCGATGCCGATGCGGACAAATTTGCACTGGAACTCAAGCGCGCCAAAAGCCGGCTGGCGAATAAAGAGAAGCGATTGGCCGCCCTGATACCCAAAGAGCCCTATCTGATCATCGACACGTCGGGCCACCAGATTTTTCTGATGAAAAAGGATGAATTGATCCATCGCGGCGTCTGCTCGACGGGCAGCTATGTGCTGCTGCGCGCGGGGAAAAACAAACAGTGGATTTTCCGCACACCGCGGGGTCAGTTCCGCGTCCTCAACAAAATGAGGCGCCCGGTCTGGTACATGCCCGATTGGGCCTTTGTGGAAGAAGGCCGCCCCATACCGCCCAGAGATTCTCCCCTGCGCTATGAAGCCGGCGTCCTCGGCGAATACGCCCTGGCACTCGGAGATGGCTATCTCATTCATGGCACCCTCTACAAACGCTTCCTCGGCATGCCTGTGACCCATGGCTGCGTGCGACTGGGCGACGAGGATCTGGAAACAGTGGTGAAACACATGAAAACCGGATCGAAGGTTTTTATCTACTAGCCCAGCAATGCCAAAAGCACAAAGGTCCGGCAGCGGATGTTATGATTAAATGTAATTAAATTAATATCTTGCAACAGTAATGTCACAGTAGCCACAATAAGAGAATACAAGTTTAATAAATTGCACGCTGAAATAGACATCTTGTGTTGAAATCGATCCCGAACCGCTATGGCTTCCAGGATATTTTAAATGAATGCCATGTGGGATCAAATCTTTCATGACGTTGGGACACTGCTGATCTTGCACCTTGATTGACGGCACCCTTTGTGTGCCGGTTCTACTGTACGATTATGAACCTTGGAACTATCTATCGTATAGATATCATGCAATTTCCGGCTCAAAGAAAGCTGCTTGAATGAATTTGTTGCCATTTTTCAAAAATCGCCTGGCGGCACAGATAACCTTTATCGTGGTTTTTCTCATCCCGGTCGTGATGGTCGCCATCCCCCTGGTTTTTATGCCGGTTTTCAATGCGGGGGTGGCAATGAAAGAGAGCGATGCCAGACCCAGGAGCCCCGGCCTCGCAGCCGGTATCGCAGCACCCGATCGGGAATCCGCCGAAGAACTGATCGCCATTGGCATCGAGGAAGCCTATGTTGATGCGTTGCTGGATTTGGCCAGGAAAGATTCGGTCATGCTCTCCATCGATCTGCGCGACAGTGTGGTTGCCATGCTTATCAAAGGCGTGCCCGTTCGCAAGTGCCCGATCACCCATTTCAGGATGAGCCGCGCCATTCCCCATGCCGCGCGGGTCGACACCTTGCACAGCTTTCTCTATCCTCCGTTTCAATTGCGAAAAGAGTGGGCGACGATTCCCAAAGCGCCCATCCGCATCATGAATGCGCCCAAGGATACCATCGAGGCCGAAGCGATGGCCGGCCAGGAAATTCCCATTGAAGACAACGATGTCCATTTCACACTAGAATTTAACCGCAATTTGACCGTCCTCTTCGAACAGGAACAACCCCCCAGCAGCACCAGTGAGTTCCGCAAAAAAATAAAATTTGATCTGGAACGGATTTTTACAGAGGCGAGGGCCACCATCCGGGGATTGAAGAAAAAAAGATTGCCGGAACACAAGCTCTGGATCGAAGTCACCATCTCCCGCGAGGATGCCAAGGCGATTTATCGGGCCCTTCCAACCCGTCTCGGCATGGCATTGCGGCTGCCCAATCCATCCTGATCAACTGTCTCCTCATTTCTCCCATTTCCAGATGAGATCGAATCCGCTATCCTGTTCACTGGAACGGGTTGCCTGCAAATAGAGCGATTTGATGATTTCGTATTCGAGCGTCATCTGTTCGGGCACCACCTCGTCACCGCGTCCCAGGTTTAGCTGCCGTTCATAGCTGACATAGAGGTCATTGGTCAGATATTTTCCCACCACCACCGTCGCCTGGCGCCAGTTTTGATCGCCCTTGAATTCTATCACATCCAGATCGAGTGTATTCTGAATCGAGCGTGTCACCTGTCCTGTGATTTGTCCGGCAATGAGCTGTTTGACCGCCTCGCCACTGAAGGCGGATTGCTCGGCGGCCAGGTTCGATTTTTCGCCATGCGTCAGATCATCGAAGCTGCGCCCGAAGACCAGATAGGAGACGGCATCCGCTTCCGCTATGCTGCGCTCGTCCAGTTTGAATTGCAGTGCGGGTTTTTCGAGTTCACCGCTCACGCCCAGGCTGAGGACGTGTCTGGTTTTATCGGCGGAACGGAAGACATGCTGTGCGGTAAATTCGATTTGCGGCAGATTTTTGCCCCCGCTGAACGTCAGGGTGCCCTCCTGGATGTCGAAGCGCCGGCTGTAAAACTCATAATTGCCGCGCACGATGCGGATGGCGCCGAAAATGGAAAAGGCCGGTGCGTCTTTCACCACATCCATTTCACCGGCGATTTCGATATTCATCTCCGGACTGCGCAGCCAGGTATTGCGCGGTATTTCCACTTTTACGCTGCCACGGATTTTTTCCACCTGGGAGAGCCACGACGGCATCAGTTTCGTGCGGTCATAACTCTGCTGCAGCGTGTCGGCCCGGGCTACGACCAGCAGGGGCTGGTCGGCTTGCCAGATGGTTGAGGGGGTTTCCGTGAAGGCAGGCAGGTAGATGCGGCCCCGCGTCACATTCATTTTGCCGACCAGCCTGGGTTGCTCCAGGGGGCCGCTGAGGGCAAGATGGCCGGTCAATACAATGGTCAGGTCATTGTCGTCGGCTGCCGCAAAATCGTTCGCCCGCAGTCTCAGGTCGATGTCCTTAAAGTGCAATCCCCTGGAGGAGCGGCTGAATTGCCATTCGCCTTCACCCGTCAAGCGGCCGGAGGCGCTGTGCACCTCGAGATCGCGCAGGGCGAGTTTTTCCGGTGTCACTTCGATGCGCAGGCGGATCGGATGGTAAGGTCTGCCCAGATAGGGCGCCATGAGCGAGCCTTCGCTGAGCTGCAAATAGCCACCCGGCCGGAGATCGGCCAGGGTATTGTCGATGATGATTTCGCCATTCAGCAAGCCCTTGATGGCAAGATCGGCGCTGGCGGCGGAGAGAAAGGAGATTTGCAGATTTCTGGTAACCGCTTCGATGCGCAGGGGCTTATCCGCCGGCACGATCTGCTGTGGCAGGGGCCAGGCGAGATGGAAGGGGATGAAACCGGACAACTGCAGCTGGTTCTGCGGATTTTGCGCCAGGAGCGCCTGCCACGTCAGCGTGCGGTCGAGAAGCGTGCACCGGGCGGCCAGGCTGTCAGCGGCAAAGCCGGCCAGCACCGGCCGGTCGATATGGAGATAACCCGTCAGGCGCGGATGGTGTGTCGTACCGGCAAGATCGAGATGGCCTTTGAGCGTGCCGGTGACGGCAAGCGCCTGCCCGCTGAGACGCTGGAGTGTGGCGAGATCGAGGTGCTCGATGCCGATTTGCAGGTGCGTGGAATCGTCCAGGGACAGATAACCCTGCACATAAATGCGTTGATCGGCCTGGCGCAGGGCGAAGCGATTGATATGGATACGGCGCGGTGAAACGGTGAATCGGGTGGAATCACCATCGAGCTGGAACAGCAGGCGGTTTTGAGAGATATCCAGTTGGGGCAAATCGATGTGCCAGAGGCTGTCCTGAGCCTGGGCCACGAGTCTGATATGCGCCGCGAGGGAATCGCCGCTTGCCAGCATCAGCTGGGCCTGTGCCTGACGTCCGGAGAGAGCGGCCGTCACAGCCAGGGTATCGAGGGTGAGGAACTGCTCTGCGACCACGCCGCCGGCATGCAGCGCGATGTCAGCCGTGACGTTGTCCGCTATCATCGCGGCTACGCTGGCGGTGCATGTTTTGATGGCTATATCGTTATAGCGGCTGCTGTCCAGTGCAATCCGGGCGGAGAGGCGCAATGAATCCAGTCGCCCCGAAACGTCACCCTGCAGGGAACCATATAACGCCAGCCGTTCCACCCCCAGGTATGATTTCACCACCGTACTGTCATGGATATGCCCGCGGAGCGATGCCGTCAGCTGGCCCGAAGCCTCCCGGCTGCCTGATGCAGAACAGTGCACCCAGGGTGCCTGAATAAAAAGGGTGTCCACGTCCAAACGGGCGGAAGTGTATCGGCCTGCCAGCAACAGGGTGTCGATCTCGGGACGCATCGCCAGGCGCGGATTCCCGTGCAGCCGGAATTGGACCCGGGCATCCTGCGGGTTCAATCCCGTCCCGCTCGCTTGCAGCTGGAGATGGGAACGGGATTTCAGGGTATCCATCTGTGTCAGGCAGGCCAAATCCAGATCATCCGCGAGAAGGCTCAGTTGATAGTGATACGGTGCGTTCAAGTTGATGCGAGCGCTGCCCCGGAGGCGGCCGCCGGGGGTGGCGCCGGTCAAACGCGCTTGTGCAAGCGCTTTATGCAGATCGGCGTCGATGGTGAGATGGTTCAGTCGATAGCGCAGCAGACTTGCGTTTTCCAGTTCGATCTGCGCCCGCCAGGCCGCGGCGTCGCGTGCGAATCCCGAGCCGGCCATCTGAAGTCGGCCCTGCACACTACCGGCCAGACCGGACCAGGGTTGCAGATTCAGGCTGTCGATGCGCAGCTCGGCGGTCAGGGCTTCCCGCGACGGCAGCCAGAATCCCCGGCCTCTTATATGGCCACTGTGGTCGCCCAAATCGATTTGCCAGGTGAGGGAATCCCGGTCGCCGTTCACGAGCACTTGCGCGGCGAGTTTCGTCTCCGGGAGCGTCGTACCTGATAGGGTTCGCACCTCCCGCAAATCGAGTGAATCCGCCAAAAAATGCAGGGAGAAGGGATGGGGGGGGACGAGCGCCGTTTGCCCGGAGAGCGAAAGCCGCGATTGGGCGCTCTGGAGTTTGAATGAGTCGATCTGCACGGCGTCACCGCTGAGCTGCGCCGACAGCATCAGTTGATCGATGCGCAGATCATAGGGTAAAATATCCGCCCGGGCCTTCTTGATCCAGAGCAGACTGGCGTCCTCGCTGTAACGGCCTGTGGCCTGCAGTATCAGATGCTCGATGTGCCACTCCGCGGTGCTCTGTTGGGTCGCGAGGGACTGGATGCGAACGGTGCCATCGTGAATGAGGAGGTCGCGGATCAGATAACTCCACGGTGCGGATTGGCTGCTGTCGCCGGAGCCGGCAAGGCATTCAAAATTCCAACTGCTGTCCGCATTTTGTTGCAGATGGAGGAGGGGCTTTTCCAGCACGATGCGATCGATGGTGAGGCGCGCGCGCAGCAGATGCAGCGGACGCCAGCGCAGGGTGAGCTGCTGTGCCTGAAACAGGGTATCCTGATCGCAGCAGAGTGCCAGGTCATTCACGCGGATTTCCCGGATCAGGTTACCCTGCAATTTGCCCATGTGCACCTGCAGCGGCAGGATGGCGGTCAGCTGTGTGGTCACTTGCCGGCTCAGCCAGAGGTGGAAGCGGCCGCTGGCGACGAAAAGCGTGGCCGCTGCGAAGAACAGGGCCAGGGCGGTGAGCAGGCCGCGGATTATTTTGGCTTTCCATTTTATCACATGGTGTCCTGACTCGGATAAACCGGAACCGTTGCAGGGTGATCAGCCTGCTCGCCCTGCAATGATTTGCCATTTTGCGCAGTTAACGATGAGATACTAAAAGGCCTGTCCGATGCTGAGATGCACCTGCATGGGCAGATTGCCCGCTGCAAGCGGCCAGCCAAAGTCAAGCCGGATGGGTCCGATGGGCGTGCGATAGCGCAGGCCTGTGCCTGCGGCGGCCTGGAGTTGGTCAAGACGCTGGCCATTGACGCGACTCCAGACATTGCCCAGATCCAGAAACAGAACACCGGAAAACGGGCCGATGAGCGGGAAGCGGCATTCACTGCCGAGTTCCAGCAAGCTGTTGCCGCCCA
>DCUM01000033.1:0-3745 GCA_002327255.1 bacterium UBA2214
GCGGAGGCGCCGGGCGCCGGCCCGGCAATCGGCACTATCCAGGCGCCCCCTTTTTGTGCGCCAGCACACAAATTATAAACGCCATAGTATGTATCATTAATTAAATGATTGGCAGCCAATTTTAAATGAGGACGCATCCGATGAAAAATAAACTGTTTTTTTTAATTGCCCTCCTGATGCTCGTTTCAGCGGGCATGACATCCGCGCAAGTTGTGGTGCGGCAAGTCGCGGAACCGAATCCGGCCACGGATACGGATATCGTGATCTATAATTCTTTTTTTGACCGCCCCAACAACAAATCGGGCTGGATTTACGATCCCAGCAGCAGCGTCAGCGGTCCCTATCGCGACCTCGGACAGACTTTCAAGCCCGCCCAGTCCTTCTCTCTCGACAAGATAGTCATCGCCATTTCGCCCTATACGACCCAGGAGAACCTCAACGCCTGCAATCGCGCCCCTGTTCATGTGGATATTTACCGTTTTCCTTCCATCAATGAAATGGAAGCGCCCGTGGACACCCTCAGCAGTCAGGCGGGGCATTTGCCCGATAACATGATACTCAACGTGACGCAATTCCTCGAGTTCGATTTGCAGCAGATCGTGCCGCTGTCGCCGGGATTCTGGTATGGTTTTCTCCTGAAATTTGATTCCCTGAAGGTGCAGCGGATGCTGGAGATCGTCAAGAGCGAGGACGGCGATTATTATCCCAATGGCAAGATGCTGTATACAGAATTCAATGGCAGCGATGGCCGCACCAACATCACGGTCTATAAATGGAAGCATGCGGGCGGAAATGCCAATCGCGATCTGCATTTCTGGCTGAAAAAATCTTCGGCCTCTGCGGTGCAGGTTCTTGCGGCGTCGCCGGCGGAATACGCGCTTTTACCGAATTATCCCAATCCCTTCAACGCATCGACGGCCATCGGCTATCGGCTGGCACGGCCGGCGTATGTGAACCTGGCTGTTTACGATTTGCAAGGCGATGAGGTGCGCGTCCTGAAGCATGAAATGATGCAGGCCGGTGCCCATTCGCTGATCTGGGACGGCTGCAACCAGGCGGGCGCGGCGCTGCCGAGCGGCGTCTATTTTGTCCGCATGCAGTGCGACGCTTTTTCCGCCCTGCGCAAGGTGACGGTGTTAAGGTAAGTTGCGCGGTCAGTAGCCCGGCCAGTGCCAGGCGGATACACCGGAAGGGCGCACGGACCGCCAAAACGCAAAGGGCTGATATGGTCAGCCCTTTTTTTATCGCCTGATTGCGGGTGTCGTGGATCACCTCCATCTCATTTCAATTCACCCCGGAGGCGATAACCTTTGCGCTTGATCGGCGGGTTAACACAAGAATGCGGATTTCAGTAACAACCATGCATAAAATCCTGGATAGTTGAAGGTTCTAGTTGCATTTTCTGATAAAAAGTGTAAATTGACCTATTATAGTGGTCATATAACCTATAAATGAGGTCTTTATGCTGGAAGCTTTGTTGGGTTCAACCAATCGTGAACGGATATTGATCTATCTTGTTTTTCGGAAAGAGGGGTATGCCAGGGAGATTTCACGTTACTATAACACGGATTTGAGTCAAATTCAAAAACAACTCGAAAGACTGGAAAATGGGGGTGTGATTTTCAGTCGCAACGTGGGTCGAACCGTCGTTTACGCTCTTGACCCGAGATACCCCTTTAAAACTCAAATAGAAGCACTTTTCCAAAAAGTCGTTTCTTTTTTGCCAGAAACCGAACAGGCCGCTCTGACAATGGATAGAAAAAGACCAAGAAGAAGGGGCAAACCGTTGTGAAACCGGTCGCTCAAATGTCCTTGGCTGAATAGCCGCTTTTGTCTCATCTCCTCTGGCTTCCCAAGGTATTGATTGCGTTCTTTCAGGGGGAGCTTGTGTATCGATTTACTCAGCCAATAAATACCAATCCTTTGATCTGGATTTCATCGAAAATGTTTCTACCGACCGCAGTATCCTCCGAAGGGCTCTTGCTGAAATTGGCTTTTTTGAGGAAAACCGCTATTTCAAAAATCCGGAAGCCCCGTTCATTGTAGAATTTCCTGCCGGACCATTATCCCTAGGTAGTGAGCCAGTCAAGGAAACCACCAAAATCGAATTCGATACCGGTACACTAAAACTATTATCTCCAACGGATTGTGTGAAGGATCGATTAGCTGCCTACTATTATTGGAATGATCTCCAATGCCTCGAGCAGGCAATCATGGTCGCTTCATGCAATATCATTGACCTCAATGAAGTGGAGAGATGGTCAGGAGTTGAAAACAAATATTCAGAGTTCCAAAAGATAAAAGGACGATTTGTTCATAATAATTGCTGACACACAGGCATGGATCGGATGCCGCTTTCCTGCTCTTCACCCGATCTTGGCGGCACCGCTTATGCTCCGCGATGGGTTTCTGGTGGGCTCAGGTCAACCCCGCGGCCGGCCCGATAGCGCTGGAATCCGTGGTATGGTCGTTGGCAGGCCAAAGCCCGCCGTATTGCCCGCCCTGTAGCCTGGCGAATGCAGCGATTATCCTGGTTTGGCCAGTGGCGGGCTTTGGCCCGCCGTATTGCCCGCCCCGTAGCCTGGCAAATGCTGCGATTCCCCTGGTTTGGCCAGTGGCGGGCTTTGGCCCGCCGTATTGCCCGCCCTGTAGCCTGGCAAATGCTGCGATTACCCTGGTTTGGCCAGTGGCGGGCTTCGACCCGCCGTACGCCTCCGATTCCGGCTAAACGCTCCGGAAACGCTCCCCGATGCCGGCCAATATTTCTTCCAGCCCTTTCCCCTCCACATCGATCCAGTGCACGCGCGGGTCGCGGCGGAACCAGGTCAGCTGCCGCTTGGCATACTGGCGCGAGTGCTGCTTGATGAGCGCGATCATCTCCGCTTCATCGATCTCACCGTTGAAATACGAAAAAACTTCCTGATAACCGACCGTGCGCAGGGCGTTGTGCTGCAATCCATATCCCATCCCCCTGAGACGCTCCACTTCCTGCACCAGTCCCTGTTCGATCATGACATCGACGCGACGGTCGATGCGCTCGTAGAGAGTCTCCCGCGGCCGGGTCAGGCCAATCAGGATGGCCTTGAAATCAGCGGGTTTTTCTGTGCCGGATTTAAAAGCGGAGAGGGGCTGCCCCGAAAGCTCATGAACCTCGAGGGCGCGCACGATGCGCTGGGTGTCGTTGGGATGCAGCCGTGCTGCCGATTCGGGGTCCACCTGCGCCAGCCGGGCGTGGACCGCCTCCGTCCCCCGCTCGGCGATCTGTTGACGCCAGAACGCCTTGACCCGGGGATCGCTGGCATGAGGGGCGGGCAGACCATCGACCAGCGCGCGGATGTAAAAACCAGATCCGCCCACCACCAGCGGCGTCGTGCCGAGCGACTGCAGCCGGGCGACGCAGGCGCGCGCCTCGCGTCCATAGGTGCCGGCGCTGTAGTCCTGATCCGGTTCGCAAATATCGATGAAATGATGCGGCACCAGGGCCAGTTCCGCGCGGCCCGGTTTGGCGGTGCCGATGTCCATGCCGCGGTAAATCTGCCGCGAGTCCGCGGAGACGATCTCACCGCGCCAGGCCTGCGCCAGGCTCAGGGCGATTTCGGTCTTGCCGACCGCGGTGGGACCGGCCAGCACCAGCACCCTATTTGCGGTCGAAGCGGCGGTCAAGTTCTTCCACGGAAATGGTGATCATCACGGGCCGGCCATGGGGACAAAAATAGGGATTCTCCGTGGCGAAGAGCTGGTCGAT
>DCUM01000033.1:3800-6120 GCA_002327255.1 bacterium UBA2214
ATCTTGTCTTCGCTGCCGATGCGTATCCCGGTGGGCACGCCTTCGATGACCACCGTGCGGCCGCCGAAGAGCTTGATCTGAAATCCGATCTTTTCGAGAAACGGAGTGATCTCGGTGAGGATTTGGTGGTCCTGCGTCGACAGCTCGATGGTCTGTGGAAAGAGCAGTTGCTGTGAGGCGCCGTCGTTCAGCGTGAAACTCTTTTTGGCGCGCTCGTAGAGGATGCGCTCGTGGGCGACGTGCTGATCGATCACCACCAGTCCGCTCTTGATCTGCGACAGGATATATTTGTTCTGCAACTGCCAGATCTGCGCCGTCTCACGTGCGGGCGTTGAAGTCTCTGCGGGCGAAAAAGACGCCGGCATCGACTGGATCACCGGCGCACTCTCTTCATCGGTCTCCGAACCGGTGTAGAGGTTCATCTGCGTCTGGCGCTGCAGTTCATCGAGGATGTCTGTCGGGCCACTCCTGGGGCCGGCGTCGCCCCAGTGCGGCGGATAAAAATGCTGGATTTCGGGGATGATGTTGTCGGTGCGCAGGGCCCGTTTGACGGCGCCGCGGACGAGGTCGTAGACGAGGCGGGAGTCGGCGAATTTCACCTCGTTTTTGGTGGGATGGACGTTGACGTCGATGCGCTCGGGATCGATCTCCATAAAGATGAGAAAGAGGGGGAAATGGCCCTTGGGCAGGCTCTCACCAAAGGCCGAGGTGACCGCGTAGGAGAGGGCGCGGTCGTTGATGTAGCGGTTGTTGAGAAAAAGGTATTGGTCATTGCGCGTCTTGCGCATGATGTCATAGTTGCCGATGTAGCCGGTGATGGTCATCAGGGCGCTTTTGTCATCGATCTCGACGAGGTTGTGACGCACCCTGGAGCCGAGGACGTCGGCGATGCGGTCGGGAGGCGACGCCGGGGGATAGTTAAAGACCTCCTGGTCGTCGTGCACGAGCTTGAAACCGATCTGCGGAAAGGCGAGGGTGAAACGGTTGACCATGGTGAGGATGGCGCGGTATTCGGTGCTCTCCGCGCGCAGAAATTTGCGCCGGGCGGGCGTGTTGAAGAAGAGGGTTTTCACGGCGATGGAGGTGCCGGGGTTGCCGCCGCTGACCGTCACTTTCTGCACCACGCCGCCCTCGATGAAAATGGCAGTGCCCTCCACGGCGCCGCGCGGCACGGAGCGCAGTTCGACGCGGGCGACGGCGGCAATGGAGGCCAGCGCTTCGCCGCGGAATCCGAGGGTGCGGATGCGCTCAAGGTCGGCGTAGGTGCTGATCTTGGAGGTGGCGTGGCGCTGCAGGGAGAGGATGGCGTCTTCCTCGGTCATGCCCAGGCCGTCGTCAACGACCTGGATGAGGGTCGTGCCGCCGCCTTTGATGATGAGATTGATCTGATGGGCATCCGCATCGATGCTGTTCTCCACCAGTTCCTTGATCACCGAGGCCGGGCGGTCGATGACCTCCCCTGCGGCGATCTTGTTGATGAGATTTTCGGGCAGAACGTGTATTTTACGGGTGGTTTTCGGCATGGCATCCCGGATGGTTGGCGACGACGGTGATAAATAAGGCTGCGCTTTTTTTTGTCCGATATTGGCCTGAAATATTTGCAAATATGGATTGAAATGCGTTTTATGTAGTAACCAGAAATATTCCTGCCTACCGGTGTTGATGCCTAACTTGTATTAATTGTTTGCAGGCGCCCTCCCCAGAGGGCGATGGTCGGGCTCAGAGAGCCCTCCTACATAAGATTACCTATGATTGAGTTATATTTATTTGAGAATAAAAACTTGATCAGGGAGGTAAATAGCCATGCCTATTCCGCCTCCTGCGATCTCATTGTAATTTCCCGAAAAGACCAGGTTAATAACGATATGATTGCAGCCGCCTACTGCCATCCAATTTCAATTTCATGAATAGGTCAGGCTGGTCCGCTGTTTCGGCAATATGTCTATAATCTATCCTTTTCCGGAAACGCAAACAAGATAAATCTAACGCAGCAAAAGTATTTTTCCCTGCGCCACGCTTTCCCCGGCGCAGAGCCTGACCAGATAGAGCCCCGAAGGCCAATCCGCCGCGTCGATTTTCCATGCCGCGATGCCGCCGTCATGGGGCGCGCGCCGCTCGCTGTGAACGCGGGTTCCGTTGAGCGCAAATATCTCCATCTGCACCCACGATGCGGCGGGCAGATCAAAGACCAGGGTGGTTTCGCCATTGAAGGGATTGGGATAATTGCGGACACAGCCGTATTGCAGCGGCCGCTGACCGGCCGCAACACCGGTGTAGAGCTGGCGGATGCGGACGCGGGCGGAATCCGCAACAACGTTCA
>DCUM01000033.1:6183-8565 GCA_002327255.1 bacterium UBA2214
CGCAGTGGCGCCGGAATCGAGCAGGACACCCCGGGGTGAATAGACCCAGGAGGCGCCGCGGAATTCGCTCACCGTCCAACCATCGCGTCCCGCGGCGACGCGGATCGAGTCGAGGATGAGCGCATCGTTCGAGAATTTGGGGACGAATTGGAGTCCCGCCGCGGCCCGGGTCAGATGCAGCGTCAGGCGCGAGACGAGTGCATCACCGGGGCTGCCCCCGGCATCCTCAAAGTGCAGGATTTGTGTCCCCGGCGAGGGTGCAGCCGCACCGGAATCCGGCCGCAGGGCGCGTTGCAGTCTGACGAGATCGCTCATCCGGATGGCCCCGTCATCGAGACTGTCGTAATCGGCGCGGTACCATTCGCCGGCTGTGGGCGCCGGGCCTGTGCCCGCGAGGAGCGCCACAAAACGGTCGACATCATCCCCCTGCAGCAGACCGTCGCGCACGAGATCGCCGCGCCGGCCCCAGTCGATGCCCACTTCTGCGGTGGCACTCCAGTCGCTGAACTGGCCGTCGGCGTCGATGCCGCGGACGCGGAAGGCATAAGCGCCCGGACGATCCTTGCGCAGCGTCTGGTTCACTCCGGCCGTGCTCGAAGCGATGCGCACGACTTCATCGGCCATGGTGACGAGTCCGATGTCATCGACAAAAAAGCCCTCGCCCTGAAACAGGGCATCGGTCTTGTAGAGGAACTGGATGAGAATGGGGATGCCGGCGAATGAAGAGAGGTCAAAGGAGCCATCAACCCATCCCGCGCTGGCGCCGGTGATGCCAAAGCCCTCGTTGACGCCGTAAGGATTGGCCGGGGAGCTGAGGGAGCCATTGATGGGCTTAAAACTGGCCCCTTGATCCTGTGAGACGCGCATGTAGGCATAGTCGCGGTACTGTTCCATGTCATACCAGGCGCGAAAGCGCAGCACCTGACCCGGTGCGGGGGTGATGGAGAACCGGGTGGTCATGGTGGCGATATTGTTTTCTTCGAGCGCGGCGCCATAGGAATAGCCGCCGGAGAAGGCTCTGGAGGAAGTGCGGACGAATCTCTGCAAATCCCAGACCAGGGCGGGGCTCTCCGCATCGTCGATGGCGCTGCGATAGCGGAAGAGTTCTTCGACGTCAAAGGCGACGGGGGTGTTGGGATCGGCCCGGGGCTGGTTCCAGGAGAGGGTGAATATCCCGTCGTCATCGGCGGCTGAAGCGGCCAGGGCGAGGGCCGGCGGTCTCAGGATGCGCCAGGGATCGCCGTGGAGGAGTCCCGCCGCTTCAGCGAGATAGAAATTGGCCGGCCGCACTTCGGCGATCAGGGTGGAGATTTCGCTCTCCGGTGGCAAAAAGGTGGTGCCGACTTCGGGCGTGAAGCTGAAAATCATCCCTTTGTTGTTGTCCGCCTGATAGAGATAATCGTCCGAGTCGCCGTTGGTGCGGTAGATGACGCCCATGCGGGCGTTGCCCAGCACGTAACCGTTTTCACGGGTCATGTGGCGGCCCATTTCCATGAAAATTTCATGATGGGGCGTATCGGAAAGGATGTACCCCCATGGAATGAGCAACATGCGGCCGTAGCTGTGATAGTTGAGGGCGGCCACGAATTTATGGTTTTCGACGAGCGCGCGCAGGGCCTGCGTTTCCGGTTCGGAGAAGGGGCCGGTGCCGCGATAGGTTTCGCTGGTGGTGCGGCTGCTGGAACCGATGGTGTCATAACCCCATTTGTAGCCGAAATTGCGATTGAGATCGACGCCCCGGGAGGAATCCGGATTGAGGCGGCGGTTTTTGCGCCAGAACCAGTCGCCGAGTTCGACGCGAACGTGTCCGTCGGGATTGATCATCGGCACCAGCCAGATTTGCCGGTTGTCGACGAGCCGGGTGATCCGCTCATCGCTGCCATAGCCGGTGGTGAGAAGCTGGAGAAAATCCATGATGATTTCCGGCGTGATGATCTCGCGGGCGTGGATGGTGCCGGTGTAGAGGATGCCCGGTTCGTCATCCTCTTCGAGGTCGGGGTGGTCGGAAATTTTGATCGCCCAGATGTCGCGGCCCTCGATGCTGCGGCCGATGCTGTGGAGCCGGGTGATGTGCGGCCAGGTTTGCGCCGTGGCGGCCAGCTCATCGCTGATTTCCTGCCAGGTGTGATAGGCGCCCATGTTCTGATCCATGCCGCGGGCGAGTTGGTGCAGGGAGGCTTGCGTATGCAGAATCCCGGTGCGGAAACCGGTGCTATGCAACTGCGACAGCTCGGCGGCGCTGACGATGGCGTCGGCGTAGCGGTCGATGCGTGACGAGGCCCAGTCCAGGGGTTGTTCCCGGAGGAGGGCGGCCTGATGGGGCTGGTCGATGAAAATCCGCACCAGGCGGCGCTCGCCGGGGCGTTCCGCGGCCGGCAGCGT
>DCUM01000036.1:0-159 GCA_002327255.1 bacterium UBA2214
TTTGCCCTGCGTCGACATATCTTTGTAGTGCAAACGAAAGCCGCTCTTCAGGGGCATATAGTCGGCTGCCGCGAAAAAAACGGAGCTGTTCAACAGCGCCAGTAACCATAAATATCTCTTGCGCAACAGCAAGCAGACCAACTTAGGGATGGCTCAAAA
>DCUM01000036.1:276-3880 GCA_002327255.1 bacterium UBA2214
GTCGTCTCAATACGGGTGGTGAAAAGTTTTTCCATGCGTTCGCGCGTCCATTGCGGATCATTGAGCAGATAGAGCGCCAGATCGACCGGTTTTTCGATGCGAATGCATCCCGAACTGAAGTCGCGCCGGGAACGGTTGAAGAGGCTGTGAGAGGGCGTATCGTGCAGATAGACATCGAATTGATTGGGAAACATGAATTTGATGCGACCGAGCGCATTCTTCGCACCCGGATCCTGCCGGAAACGGTACGGTAGATAATTTTTGGACAATTTTTTCCAATCAATCGTCGCCGGATCGATTTCCGGCGCCTGGGCGCTCCAGCCTTGAAAGACGCGGATGTTTTCGCTGCGAAGATAATCGGGATTCTTTTGTGCCTTGGGCACGATATCGTTGAGCAATATGGTCGTCGGGATATTCCAGTAGGGATTGAGGACCAGATAGGTCATGCGGTCGCTGAAAACCGGTGTGCGCCGGTAGGTCTTGCCCACCACGACGCGCATGAAGAGCGCCACACTGTCGCGTTCAACCACCTCGAGGGTGAAATCCGCGATGTTGACGCGGATATGGCGTTCGCCGGGCTGGCGTGGCAGCCAGCGCCAGCGTTCGAGATTGATCATCAGCTGGCGAATGCGTTCTTCCACCGTGATGTTCAGAGCCGCCAGCGTCGCTGCCCCGACTTTGCCGTCCGGGTCGAGTCCGTGGGCGATCTGGAAACGGCGCACAGCATTTACCAGGCGGTCGTCGAAAGTGCCTTCGACGGGAGCGGGTTCCTGGCCGAGTTCGCCGGTCACGCGCAGACGCGCCCGCAAGGCCATCACCCGTTCATCCCACATCCCCTTTTCCAGTTTTTTCCCTTCCGGCACCGCCGGCCAACCGCCCTGCTGCGCCAGTCTCCGATACCGCGCCAGCGCCTCCTTGAGGCGCACATATTCGGGCTGCGGCGATGGCAATGCGGCAATGCTCTCGCACAATGTGCCCGCCCCAGATGCTTCCAACAGATTGACTTTCATATCCGCGCCGGTTTTCAACAGGTACCATTCAGCATCCAGTTCGTGCGGATTGTAACGGCCGGCATGGAGGTGTTTGCCGTAGAGCATGTACGCATCGGTGAGCAGAATATCGATTTCAGCGAGCAGTTCGGGGTCGATCATCAGGGTTGTGAAGTGCTTCCTGGCGCGGGCAAAGAGATGGGTCACGGCCTGCCAATGATAGGTCTCCGGATCCAGACCGTGATCCGCAGCGCTGGCAATGGCACGCAGGAGGGAATCGGCGCAGGGGGCGAGTCCGCGCATATCGCTCCACACCGGCGTGAAACCATTGCGATGATAAAAAGATATCAGCTCCGGAGAGAGCTGAATGACGCCGCTCGAAGTGGCGAGTTGATAAGCCGAAGAAATGGTCTGCAGACGCTGACGCATCAGCGGGGAGACATGCGACTGCACCGCGCCATTCTGCGCCAGGGCGGCCGCGCTGCCCAGGAGAACCAGGAGTGTATAGTGGATATGTTTACGCAAGAGAACCTCGCCAAAACCAACAGAGAAAATCCAAGGAGCACATTGGAAAATGTAGGGCCTATCCGCGACAGATGCAATATTTTTCTCTTGCGAATGGCGCTGTGGGCACGTAAATTCTTGGGTTTGTCAAGCAAACCGGCTGCTTCATTCGTATCGAACGGCCGCAATGCCGCCCACGCAATCTTTGGCATAAAAGATCACGTCTTCGACTCCCTACAGGCTAGCCAGAGCTGTACACGAGCCTTGCGCACGCCTGCCGTGAAGCGTATAGACTTTTGACGTCTGAATCAAATGGAGCTGCACGAATGCTTGATTATATGTCGCACGCCATCGCCGAAGCCCGCACGGGAATGCGCAACAACGAGGGCGGTCCTTTTGGCGCGGTCATCGTCCAGGCTGGCAGGGTGATCGCATCCGGACACAATGAGGTGCTCAAGACCCATGACCCCACCGCCCATGCAGAAATCGTGGCAATCCGCAGGGCCGCCGCCCATCTCGGCCGCTTCGATCTCAGCGACTGCGAAATCTATTCCACCTGTGAACCCTGTCCCATGTGCTTCGCCGCCATCCATTGGGCGCGGCTGCAAAAGCTCTGTTACGGGTGCACCCATCAGGATGCCGGCGAGATCGGATTCGACGATGCCCACCTCTATCAGATCATTCGCGGCGAAATTAAGGATGGCCGGCTGCAGACGGAAACGCTCGATCGGGATCGCTGCCTGGTGCTCTTTGCGGAATGGCGCGATAAAAGCGATAAACAAACCTATTGATGTGAGGAAGTGAATCAATGGCGTGCATTTTTTGTGAGATCATCGCCGGGCGGATGCCCGCACACCGGGTTTATGAAGACGAATTTTGTCTGGCGTTCATGGATATCATGCCGATCAGCTCAGGGCATGTTTTGGTCATCCCCAGGGAACACGCGGCCAACATCTGGGAACTGTCGCAGCAGGCCAGCGCAGCCCTGCTGCCCGCGGCGCAAAAAATCGCCACGGCACTGCAAAAATCCGGTCTGCCGTGCGAGGGCATCAATCTCTTCATGGCCAACAACGCCGTGGCCGGACAGAGCGTCTTTCATGCACACCTCCACATCGTGCCGCGCGTGCAGGGGGACGGCTTTGGCCTGCGCTTCCCGCCCGGTTACGGCCAGACCGCCAGCAACGCAGCCCTCCAGGAACTGGCGCAACGCATCCGTGCGGCGCAATAGCGCGCAGGCTGCTGGGTCGCCCCGGTCACCCTTGCCGTCCGGCTGATGATTCCCCTTGCCGGACTCATGGGAGACTTGCACTCCCAGGTGTATGTAACATGCCGAGCACACCATAAAAAAAGCCCCTGATTTTTTTACCAGGGGCTTCTGTCCAAACACGCAATGATCAGCTGATATCAATCAGTTTCGGTTTGAGCTCTTCCATCTTGGGCAGCGTCAGTGTCAAAACGCCGTTGTTATAGTCGGCCTTGATGGCATCGACCTTGATACGCTCGGAGAGCGTGAAGGTGCGCTGGAACATGCCGAACAGGCGCTCGGAACGATAACAGCTCGCTTCCTTCTCCTCGGTGATTTGCTTGCGCTCGCCTTTAATGGTGAGGATATTGTTCTCGACCTGAACTTTGATATCCTTCTTCTCCAGACCCGGCAGGTCCGCTTCAACGATGAAAGAGTGTTCATTTTCACGAATGTCCACACGCGGCGACCATACCACGGAATCCTCTTCGAAACGGTTCCAGAACGGCCAGCCCGGAAAGGCATCCTCAGACCAGGGATTGCGGGTCAGATTTTCACGATCACGTTTTACCATCCACATAAAAACCTCCTTTATTTATATTTCAATGGTCTCTTTAAAACTTCACCACCCCACTATACAAACAGCGTGCCAATTTTTTTGGCGGTCGTTTATCTGGTTTTTATTTATTGATATTATTTAGATTATACCATTTTCACAAAAAATGAGCCCGAAAAATGAGAACCGCCAAATAGACATTTTGCCTGTCTTTATGACATATAAAATCTGACAGGACTGTCATTTTGTCAAAAACTGGCCGGAGAACGGATAAAACCAGGCCCATAAAATGAGGTTCATCCGGCAAATGAG
>DCUM01000229.1 GCA_002327255.1 bacterium UBA2214
TTCTTGTCCGCCTTTTATAACAGCGTTCCCCCCCGCCAGTGAGGCATTACGGGTTGTTTTGATTTCCGCCCGTTTTGGGCATGAGGTTTCAGCGCAGCGGCAGCCGCATTTTGGCGCGTCCGGATTGGCGCGTTGCGGGAAATCGTCCCGCCGTTTTGACTCATGCGCGTATGGGACAGAAAGTTTCAACGCAGCAGCAACATTCGCCGCATCCTGATACCCTCATCGCAACACAGCCGGCACAGGTAGATGCCGCTGCTCACCGCGACACCCTCCGCATCCCGTCCATCCCAATGCAGGGCGTGTTGGCCTGCCGGCAGCACGCCCTGGTGCAGGGAACGGACGCTGCGTCCGCTGATGGCAAAAATATTGATTTCCACCCGCGCCGGTTGCGGCAAGAAGAATGAAATGGCTGTTTCGGCATTGAACGGGTTGGGATAGTTTTGCGCCAGTGTAAACGAATCGGGCCATTCTGTGTCTGGGTGCCTGTTCACGGCTGTATATCCCGAATTTTGTGCCCCCGGCGTGCCGTATCCTGTGGAAGCCACCCAGCTGCCGGGCAGGGTGTTGTCCAGTGCGGGTCCGCGCAGCTCCAGGGTCGGCCCTTGCCCATTCGCTTGAGGCGGCCAGGGTGCCGTCACACCGAAGGCGACAGAGTCTATCAGGCGCAGATTGGCATCGAAGAGTCGCACCTGATCGCCGCCGCTGCTGAGGCCGTACGGGAGGTTGCCGAGCAGGCGGATAGGAGTTTGCGGGAAGACCGATCTGAATTTCGTCATATCGCGGCTGACGACGAGGTAACCGTCCGCTTCCAGGAGGGTATTGGCGGGAAAGATATAATCGTGACTGTCATCATCATCCTTGAGATGCCAGCCGCAGAGCTCCACGGCGCCGGAGCCGCTGTTATAGAGTTCGATCCAGTCTTCCGCATCGGCGGCAGCGGCGGACTTGTAGTTGATCTCGTTGATCACGATCTGGCCCGGACTGGTTTGTCCGGCTTCAAAGCGGGCTTTGAGAACGGTCGATGCCGTCATGGGGAGTGTGACCGTTGACTCGTTTGCGGTGACGGCGCCTTCCCAGCCGGCGAACCGGTACCCGGCGCGCGTTTTGGCCGTGACGGTGACGGGCACCCCCGTGAAGTAATGCCCGCTCCAGGGTGTGGCAGTGACCGGGAGAAAATGATTCATGATGATCTCTCCCGCTTCCGCGGGGACACATTCGAGCCGCAGCAGGCAGGTCGACTGCAGGCCGAATTTCTGCAGAAGGTGGGCGCGCATGTATCCGGGGCGATTCAGGCCGAACTGGCGCAGGATGTCGATGTAGCGGTACCACTCGGACATGGAACCCCACCACAGCCGGTCCGGGTGCCATGAGACCGGCTGGCGCCACTTTTCATAATGCTTCACCATATCGGCGGCCAGCAAATCACGCAGCGAATCGACTTTGGCGACGGCGCGCGCCTCCTTGAAATTCCCGTTCATCAAATCGGCAAAACGGTTGATGAAGGTATTTTTAAATTGCGGATTCACCAGCAGCCGCCGCAGCAGCAGGGTGGACCAGGGCGGATTGCCGTGATGATTGGCTGTCTGTGTCGGACTGGTGGCGAAGGCGAGCGTGTTGTACGTATAACCGTTGGCATTGCCGCCGGCGCCATAGGCGTTGATGCCGAATCCCCATTCGGTGTCATAGAGAATCCAGCGCCATTTGCCGTCCGGATTCTGCGGGCGCCAGAATTTGATGTTGTTGCCTGGCCAGTCGCGGTTGTCAACGTAGATCTGCACGGCCTGATAGGTGATGAAATTTTCCACATCCATGCGGGTTTTGACTTCGTCGTAATGGGCGGTGACGGACATATCCTTGCTGGCGATGTAATCGCGCATTTCGACGTAATGATCATTGACCCCTTCCAGCACGGTGCCGTTCATTTCGAGGAGATCGATTTTCTTGGGATCGCCGCCATGATGCTGCGCGAGATAGTACTCGTTGATCTTTTCCCGCATATTGAGGAGGCCCCAGTATTCACCATTGAGATAGACGGTGCAGGGGCGATAAGCCTGGTGCTCGAGATCGATGCCATCGACCAATGTGTGAATGAGTCCGTCGGCGAAAAACGTGCGATCCCAGTCGTTGGCGCCATTGCGCAGGATGAAGGAGTGATAACTGCTGTAGGGAAGTTTCGGGAAGAGGGCATAGTTAAAATCGCCGTCGCCATAATTCCCGCGTGCGAAGAAGGCGAGCGATTTTTGCGGCCGGTCGCGGCTCCAGCCCCCGAAAATCTTCATGCCGGCGTCCTGGCGGAATCCGCGCGTCGCGCCCGGTTCGCAGAATTCGATGTGCACCGGCCGTTCCCAGTCTTCCCAAAAGTTGGCGCCATAGTGCGGATCTGCACTCTGATAGCTGGTGCCAAAAACATAGATGCCGTATTCCGTGTCCCAAAGATTGAACGGGTCGGTGGTCAAGGCGATCACGGGAAGCGGCTGTGGTGGCGGGGTGAGAATGAAATTATGGGTGCTGATGGGCCCCGGATTCATGCCGGACGCGAAAGCGCGGGCGCGCAGGACCGTGGTCTTGCCGACACCTAGGGGGCCGCTATAGAGCAACGAATTCGAGGAGGGTTCCGCGCCGTCCCGGGTATAGCGGATTTGCGCGCCCGGTGTCGCACAGCTCATGGTCACGGCAAGGGGCTGTGAATAGAATCCGCTGGGATGAGAAACAGCCACCGCTGCCGCATCCTCGAGGAAGCCGCCGCTGAAATTGGCCGCCTCGGGGGTCGGTTGATTGACAAAGAGCCAGCGCGCGCCGCCATCCGGCCGGCGCGCATACGCAATATTCGCCGCCGAGGAGGGGATGGTGACGCTGTCGGCGAGCATGCCGTCGGCGCGGGTTAATGTCAAGGTTTCGCCGGAGGCCGATATGGCGAAATTGGTGTGGAGTTGCGAGGGTTTTAGCTTCAACTCGGCTGCCGGACCTGACGGGTTGGGCGGCGCCACCATGTAGCCGAGAGAGAGATAGGGGATCATGCTGAGATCGGACGAGGCCGTCGAACTGTTATGCACTTGCACAGCGAGGAGGTTGACGCCCGTGCGCAGCAGCGTCCTGAAATTGGCGATGTTAAAACGTGCCGGCGGCAGGCCGCGATACATGGTCGCTTCACGATCGCTCGCACCGAGATTCCAGGCGGGTTGGACGCCCGTTTGACCGAGGTTGGCGCGGGCGATCTCGGTGCCGTTGAGATAGGCGACAAAGCCATCGTCAAAATCGATGTCCAGCAGCATCGCCACGACGGCAGCGGAATCGGCAACCGTGAAGGTGATGCGTCCGTACACCGAGATCGTCGACGAGATCACCGTGGCGTCATCATTGTCGCCAAAGCCGATGCCTGAGGAGCCGCGGTTCCAGCCGGCATCATCGTATGCGGGCTGAATCCAGCTCGCCGGAATGGTGGAGGCGCCCGGGCGGTAGCGCCACAGCATGCCTCTGCGGATCACCGTCTCCCAGTGGGTGACGATCCGGGTGCGGTCTTTGCTGGAGGCGTAAACGACCATCCAGCTCCTCGGCGGCAGCGAGACCGGTGGAAATATCCATTTGAAGGGATTGTTGATTTTATCGGAGAGTCCCCAGCCGGCCAGATCGACGGAAACATCGCCGCTGTTGTAAAGTTCGAGCCAATCGGGAAAATCCCCGTCATCATCCGCCAGAAAACGATCGTTGGAGGACATGATCTCGTTAATGTGCACGGTCTGGCCGTTGATGATGCCGGTCAGTAAACCAAGGAGCAGGTATCCGGAAACCACAACACCATGAAAATTCTTCAACATTGAATCTCCTCAAAAAGACGCGACAGAAAATCGTTGTAGATTGGATTCCAGTGACAAGAGGGAGGCCGCAATCGTAATCTGCAGGCTGAAAACCGGTGCGGTGCTGCCGGGGCATGCCGGGGCCACTGAAGCGCATGAGTTTCGCCTTGAGACAATAGTAATCAAAAGCAGCCTTTTTTTCAAGCATTATTTTGGCTGCTGCAGCAGGCAGCCCGGCAGAACCACAAATCATCGCGACGGTCGGCGTAATTGACAGGTGAAAACCACTTGCAGGACGGCGGCGGCGCTGCACCCGCGGGCGCAGCGGGGCGTCGTAGCCGAGATGGGTGTCGGCGAGAAAGAACAACCGGATGGGAGGATGGGTAGTATCTGCCATTTTCGTCCTGTTGCGAACAAGACATCTGTCTGGCACCGTCTGCACGACCAGCAAAATTGATTCATCGGGCCGCCGGCCCGGACGCTTCACGCTGCGCATTCCTGTAAATCTATGCATTGCAAGCGAAAAAAAACAAGGTAGAACAGGCTCCATTTTCGTGAGGGATTTCCGGGAAAGTTTGTCCTTGATTTTGAACCGTTCCCGTCGCTATATTGAAGGTAACAATCGAAAGGCTTTGCCATGCGTGCATTTAATTTTATCCTCCTGCTGGTTCTCATCGTCGCCCTGACCACCGCCTGCGGGAAAAAATCGCCCACAGAACCTGAAAAACCCATGGTCGTCACCCGCACCAATGATTTTCTCGTCGATACGCTGGCCACGGCCGAGACCATCGCCCTGTTCAAAAATCTGCAGCAGACGGCAAAAACCGGGCTGCTGTTCGGCCATCAGGACGATTTGGCGTATGGTGTGGGATGGTGGGCGGAACCGGGCCGCTCCGATGTCAGGGAGGTGTGCGGCGATTATCCCGCCGTGTATGGCTGGGATTTGGGGGATATTCACAGGGACGCCAATCTCGATGGCGTCGATTTCTGGCAGATGCAACAGTGGGTGAAGCAGATCTGCAGGCGCGGCGGCATCAACACGTTCAGCATGCATCTGGACAATCCGGTGAGCGGGGGCACTGCCTGGGATAATGCAGCGGCCGTCAAGTTCATCCTGCCTGGCGGCACGCATCATGCCGCTTATTTGCAGACGCTCGATAAAATCGCCGTTTTTTTAAAGGGATTAAAGTCTGACGACGGCAAATACATCCCCGTTATCCTGAGGCCCTATCATGAACACAACCACGACTGGCCGTGGTGGGGTGCCGCTTCCTGCACGGCGGATGAATACAACGCCTTGTGGCGCATGACGGTCGCTTATTTGCGCGATACCCGGGGTCTTCACCATCTGCTCTATGCGATTTCACCCCAGGAGGTCAGCCTCGAGAGCGCCTATCTGGCGCGCTATCCGGGAGATGAGTGGGTGGATATTTTGGGAATGGATTATTATATGTTGACGGAAAAAACCCGCGTGCCGCAACTGGGAAAATCGCTGGCCATGATGGCGGCTCTGGCGATGCGCCGCGGAAAAATTTCCGCCCTGACGGAAGTGGGGGTTGACAAGGTGCCATTCCATGATTGGTGGAGTGGCTATCTTTTGGCGGCGGTCAATTATAACGCGGATTCCCAAAAGACCGCCTGGGCCCTGGTGTGGCGCAATGCCTCGGCGGCGCATTATTTCGCGCCCTATCCGGGTCAGATCAGCGCCGCGGATTTTGTCAAGTTTTATCAGGACCCCTTCACCCTGTTCGAAAAAGATCTGCCGGCGATGTACC
>DCUM01000177.1 GCA_002327255.1 bacterium UBA2214
AGCGAAAGGCGTGAGAACAACGAGTGTCACGGGGTGGATTTTTGAACCGAGTCAATTTTTTGTAAGATTGTCGAAAAAGGCAAATCAATCCCGGGTGTCACGCTTTTTGCGACCCCGGGGTTACTACCCCGGCGTGTATCTCTCTGGAGGGTTCCACCCTGGCTTAATATTCGGGAGCAGAGCCCCCTCGTGCAAATCGTTCCGGTGTCGGCTGCTGTTACTTGTTTATGCAGGTCGATTTGTTTTTAAAATTTTAAAACTCAATTTCCAATCCACCCACCGGAAAGANNAAGACTGGAAGGCGCAGTTTGAATAATCATTAGAACTCTATTTCCAATCCACCCACCGGAAAGAACGCATACTGATAGATGGTCTCGGTGCT
Source organism: bacterium UBA2214 (assembly GCA_002327255.1). GTDB lineage: Bacteria > Zhuqueibacterota > Zhuqueibacteria > Residuimicrobiales > Residuimicrobiaceae > UBA2214. The sequence goes on from DCUM01000177.1 coordinate 383, forward strand.
GCCGTCGCTGCGATAGTTGGTGAAAAAGACATTTTTGGTGTTGAGAACGTTCTGGATGGCGATGTAGACATTCATGTTCCAGCCCGAAAAATAATAGCGGCTGAGCCACTGCAAATCGAGGCGATGGTAATCCGGATAGCGCGCGCCGTTGGCATCATCACTGCGCATCCACGATCCCCGGGACCATTTGATCTCCCCTTCGCGGCGCTGCTGCCAGGTGACAAACTCCAGCGGCGTATAAGGACGCCCGCTCTGATAGCGGTATTTGAAGCCCACTTCCATCTCATCGGAGAGCGGCAGAATCATGCTCGGATACTTGATGAAAAAAGGCATTTTATCGATGGAGTGCCTCACGTTGCGAACCACTTTCCCCGCCAGCGCCGTCACAATCACCGGATAGTCATATTCTGAAGCATAGTGATCAACCCTCTGCGGGATGCGCGGGTCGCTCTCCAGTGATTTTGACAGCGAAACGCTCAGGGTGCCGTAGAAATCGCGCACCTGTTTCTGCTCGAGGAAAAATTCCAGGCCGAAGGAGCGGCGTTTGCCGATGGTCAGATGGCGGTCGGAGCGCAGGGTGTCGATGGCCGAATAGATATACTCCTCGGATACCGGAATGTCGCGGTAGCGCTTGTAATAGACCTCTGCATTGATCTTTAATCCCTCCGAGAGGATATGTTCCAGGCCGAGGACAGCGTGATCGGAGTACATGTAATCGAGGCGGCGGTTGATGTCGCGGTCGAGGCGGTCGCCGAGCAGCGGGAAGGGCGGCGTCTGCGGATAACGGCCCAGGGAGAGGGTCAGTGTCGTCAGTGCGGGTACGAGCTGGCAGGAGAGAGTGGCGCGGGGCGAAAAGGCGCCATGTCCCGTATAGGTGAAATGGTCGTAGCGCACCCCCAGATTGGCGGCCAGACGCGGTGTGATGTGATATTTCTCATTGGCGTAGAGATAATACTTCGACGCCTCGCCGAACTGGATGCGTTTGACGAACTGGGCGCGCGGCTGCAGGATCGGACCGGTCTCGTGAAAACCGTCTCCATCCAGATCATAGCGCATCGTGTCCGCCGCAATGTAGATGTCATTGACCCAATCCTGCGCGGTCTGCATCTGGGCGCCGGCCGACCATTCATGGCGGGGGTGGGGCTGATAAAACACCTCATATTTGGCGGCGAGATAGGTCTCTTTCGAGTGGTTGTGATAAAATTTGTAGGTATTGAGCACGTCGTAGGAGAGCACTTCGCCCTGCGCACCGCGCGCCTGGCGCGCGAAATCGAGATAGACATCCACATTATAGCGGGAGCCCACGGCATAGAGCGTGGCATTGGCATAGCCTTTTTTGCCCCACAGGCTGCGCCAGTTGAGACCGGCCACATACTGGGTGTTGAGGGGATAGACCGTCTCGACGCTGGAGGAGTCGATGCGGTTCTTGCGCGACGCATCGGCCTCTTCAAGATCGCCGACCAGGTCGATCCGGCTGCGGCCGTAGAGCCAGTTGAAGCTCAGTTTTTGACTCGGCGAGAGATCATAGACCACCTTGGCCTGGGTGTCCCAATACCTGGGCACCGCGGTCAACGAGATGCTGGCGATGCCGACGATGGCATCGGCCACTTCCAGCAGACTTTTGCGGGCGGAAAAGATGTAGGAGCCGCGTCCTTTGGCGAAGCCGCCTTCGCCGAGGATGCCGACGCCGGCCATGTTGAAACCGCTGGAGGAGGAGAAGCGTTTATTGCGGTCGCCTTCGCGAACGGTGAGATTCATGACCGAGGAGGATTTGTCGCCGTATTGCACCGGAAATCCGCCGGCGGAGAACTGCACATCCTGAATCATGTCGGCGTTGACCATGTTGATGGGACCGGCGGAGTTGTATTGGTTGGAATAGTGGTTGATGGAGGGCACTTCCATGTGATCGATGACCGTGAGATTCTCGAACGCTGCGCCGCCGCGGACGATGAGTTCATTGATGTTGTCGGTGGAGCTGGCGACGCCCGGCAGGCTCTGCACGACGCGCTGTACATCCTGGATGCCGCCGGGGGAACGGCGTATTTCGGCGCGGTCCAGGGAATTGGCGCTCACCGGCGCCATGAGCTGGGCGCGGCTGAAATAATCGGCCTTGACGGTCACCTCGCCGCTGTCGATGACGCGTTCCTCCAGGGCAACATAGACCGGCGCAGGCCGGCCGGTCGTGACCACCACATTGGTGAGAATCTGCGCCTTGTAATTCACCGCGGAGATACGCAGGCTGTAGGTGCCGACCGCCACTCCCTTGATCTGGAAGGTGCCATCCGCTGTGGTGGTGGCGCCGTAAGTGGGCTGCTGCACCACCTGGACGTTGACGCCCGGGATGGCTTCGCGGGTTTTGACGTCGGTGATTTTACCGGAAATATCCCCCCTGAAGGTTTGTGCTGTGGCAAACGTGGTCATGAGTGCGATCGCAAGCAGGCATTTTTTCATCGTATCCACCGGAGAAAAGGTTTTGGTCTGTCGATCAGGTGATTTTTGATTCAATTTCAACACGGTAAAAGCAAAAGCTGTGGCATAACAGGGGTTTATTATGATCAGATGCGTAAAAAGTTGCAGTCATTACATCCCAGGGCTGCACTGAGGCTCGAATTGGGATGATACGGTATCTGGATAATCGATGATTCCGCCCTCCCTGTGTTCGGGCGGAATCGCGGCACTGGGCATTGGGTGCCTGCGCCCTTGCTGCGCCCGGGCGGAACCAGGCACTTGAGCAGACACGCCCCCCTTCAAGGGCTAGTGCACCGCGCTGTGATGAGTGGTCAAGCGGACCCTTGTTACAGCAGGATGGTTGCCTTGAGCAAGGGCAGGAAGAGGATGTCTTTGGTATCCATCAGCGGGCGCAGGCCGGCAATCTCCCACGCCATTTTTGAGCTGCGGAAGCGCAAACCGATGGAGATGAGACCATTAAAATCCTCCTCAATGGCCGAATTGGTGTTGGCATATTCCAGCAAAAAGGAGGTGCGTCTCGAGAGGTCATGCCGCAAGCCGCCAAGGAATATAAATTCCCAGTTTTCGGCGTCACGTCCGGTCGCTGCACCCAAACCAAGATGAAGCGAAGTGGCGCCAAACGGGACGCTCAGGACGTTGCCGAGTGTCAGTGCACCGGCATCCGGGGTATAGGTGGCCCACAAGGCGCCGGTTATGGTTTCAGACTGCAAATAATTTTGTTTGAGCCCCAAGGAAATGGTTTCGAGAAAATCAGCGGTCACCGGAAAGAGAAAAAGCACACCGACGTGCGTGCGGGACGTGACAGCGGTTGCAAAATTAAGGACAAACAGTTCGTAATCGGTAAAATACCACTGCCCCTTCGGCATGGTCGTCGCTGTGGGCATGAAAAGCAGTTCATGGTCGCCTGCCTGGTAATCCGATTGTGCGAGAAGGGGCAGTGCCGCCAAACAGGAGAGAAGCAGGACACAGGCTGTTTTCATCGTAACCTCCTTGCCGGAAAATGGCCAGGTATCCGGACGGGCCTTCCATTTCAGGTATTTCTTGCTTGTGTTACTGATAAAATAGTTTAATAAATTCAAAGGTTAAATGCAACCCATGTTTTAAAAACGTGATGAAATCTGTGCCGCATAAACGCTCAACATTATCATTGACATATTCCAGACAAACTCTTAACTTGCGCCATGATTAAAGTGATCCGGGAAAAAATATCGGCCGCTGAACTCGCTGCACTCTGTCTGGCGCATTTCGAGACCATGGTCAAGTTCGTCATTGACATCGGCACAGGCACCATGGCTGTCGGGGGGGAAATGCATGCCGATGCCGAGGCCTTGCTGTTGCAGCAGGGCAGCCGCCAGGGCGATCTCTGGGGCGGCAATTTCTATCCCTGGAATGCGCCGGAAACGCGCGTCGAATTCACCAGCTTCATCAATATCCGTCCTTCCGATGACAACGCCGCCATGGAAGTTCTGGATCCCGGCATGCGCGTCAAAATCGTCGCCCTGGCGGAGCGTTTTTTGCTGGGAAGTAATGAAGAGATGCCGGGGGCGGCCCCATGACCCGCTGGCATGCGTCATTGGCCGGCCGCTTCGGCGCCTTTCCCAAACACCAGCAGATTTTGATGGTCGCCAACGAGCTCAACCGCGCCTCAAATCTGCGCGACAATGCCCGGGAATACGCGCATGCGCTCGAGCGGGCGCTGGAGCTGCTCGATCTGCTCTGTGCCGATCCGCGCTGGAAGCCCGCCTTGCGGGAACTGCGCCGCGGCCGCGAAGTGCTCGCCGCACTCTATCTCAATCCCCAACCCCTTCTCTTGCCCATATTGCAGCGCACCCTCATCCAGCTCGATGCGCAAGCCTGGAAGATGCTGCTGCCGCGCCCCAAATCCGCTCAGAAATAGTCAACGCTTCGGCGATGCCGGGGAAAAGACCCGGCATCGCGCTGCGGATGCTCCGCAATCCATGGTCTGATTTGTCAGCTACGCGCTCCTCGCCTGAAGCCTTTAGCGTGTTTTCTTGTTCAGGCAGGCACTTACCGGCCAATGCCTTTCGCCCGGATTTTTACAAAGGCATCCAGGTCGGCATTTTGCCAAGATATTCAGGGTTTACGTTCGATGCTGGCAAGGATAGTCAAAAAAAGACCTGCGCGGCTGAGTCCAATCCACTGAAAGCAGGTCAGAACGCCTTGCGTCTGCCCGCTCTTACTCTTTAATTCTTATATTGCCCTAAAATCGACGTTACTGATGATGGCACATGGAAACAAAAAGGCGGCATTTGCTGTTAAGGATGAAAACAAAGCAGAGCAAATTTTATCATTCAGGAGGATATACCATGGCGATACGTACATCGAGCGCGGAATGGCGCGGCACGCTGAAAGAGGGCGCGGGAAAGATGAAACTGGGCAGCGGCGCTTATGAGGGACCTTTCACCTTTGCCTCCCGTTTTGAAACAGGCCCCGGGACCAATCCGGAGGAACTGATCGGCGCGGCGCAGGCCGGTTGTTTTTCGATGTTTTTTTCCGCGCTGCTCAGCAAGGAGGGTTTCGTGCCCGAATCGATTCACACCACCGCGGCGGTGCATCTCGGCGAAGGGCCCGCCATCACCCTGATCGAGTTGACCTGCGCGGCCAAAGTGCCAGGTATTGCGGAGCCTCAATTCCAGCAGCTCGCCGAAGCCGCCAAAAACAACTGTCCGGTTTCCAAAGCCCTGGCCGCTCCTGAGAAAAAATTGACGGCGACGCTCATCGACTGATCCCTGCCCGAAGAGACGTTCAACCCGGTCGTCGACATGCTGGGGATAAAAATCGGACGGCGACGCTGGTCGACTGATCCCTGCCCGAAGAGACGTTCAACCGGGTCGTCGACATGCTCAGGATAAAAATCGGACGGCGACGCTG
>DCUM01000115.1:0-517 GCA_002327255.1 bacterium UBA2214
TTTTGCACGCGCTGGACGATGTTGACGGCGATGTCGCCGCATCGTTCGAGCTGGTTGTTGATCATCAGCGCGGTCATGACGAAGCGGAGATCGCCGGCCACGGGCTGAAACAGCGCCAGGACGTTTTCGCACTGCGCCTGAATGAGATTGTCGTAGGCATCGATTTCGCGGTCGCGGCTGCGCACGAATTTGCACAATTCCGCATTGCCGCTCTGCATCGCCTGGATCGCGAAATCGAGCTGCGCATCCACCAGCTCGGCCATCTGCTGGATATTTTTCTTAAGGCTGGCCATCTCCTGGGTGAAATGATTTTTCATAAAGCGCTCCTTGTCAGGGATCAACCAAAGCGGCCGGTGATGTAATCTTCGGTCTGCTTTCTGTTCGGGGTGGTGAATATTTTCTGCGTCACGCCCACTTCGATGAGCTGGCCGAGATAGAAAAAGGCCGTGACGTCGCTGATGCGCGCGGCCTGCTGCATGTTATGGGTGACGATGACGATGGTATAGTGCTCTTTCAG
>DCUM01000115.1:586-2950 GCA_002327255.1 bacterium UBA2214
GCTGCTGCTGCCCTCCGGAGAGGTCCATGGCGGAGTGTTTGAGGCGGTCTTCCACCTCGTTCCACAACGCCGCATCTTTCAGGCTCTGTTCGACGCGCGCCTCGATGAGGGCCCTGTCGGTGACGCCGTTGATGCGCAGTCCATAGGCGACGTTGTCAAAGATCGATTTGGGGAAGGGATTCGATTTCTGGAACACCATACCAACGCGGCGGCGCAGATCGACGACATCCACCGAATGGTGGTAAATGTCATCGCCCTCGAGGGTGATGCGGCCTTCGACGCGGGTGTCGGGCAGAATCTCGTTCATGCGGTTGAGAGAACGCAGAAACGTCGATTTCCCGCAGCCTGACGGGCCGATCAGGGCGGTGACCTGATTCTTCGCGATGGTCAGGCTGATGTCGTTCAGGGCTTTGAAGGAGCCATAGTAAAACGAGAAATGTTCTGCGGATATCGCAGGCGTTGACATGATTATTTTCCTTTTTACCTGGTATGCATCAGGCATATTTTAATTATTTACAAAAATGAGTTTACAGCGTTTTGAGCCGTCGCGAAAGTGTACCTCGTACAGATCAGGCACGTTTGAACTTTTTGCGGAAACGATAACGAATCCAGGTGGCGGCAAAGTTCATCACCAGCACCAGCACCATCAGCACCAGAGCGGTGCCATAAGCCAGCGGCCGCACCTTGACGATCTCGTGATGCTGGGTGGACATGATAAAAAGATGATAGGGCAGCGCCATGAACTGACTGGTCAGCACTTTGGGAAAACCGTAGAGGTGCGGCCAGAAGAACGCCACGCCGGTGAAGAGGATGGGCGCGGTCTCGCCGGCGGCGCGCGCCAGTCCGAGAATCGTGCCGGTGAGCATGCCGGGCACGGCGTAGGGCAGCACATTGGTGCGGATGGTCTGCCATTTGGTGGCGCCCAGCGCCAGGGCTCCCTCGCGGTAGGACAGGGGCACCGTCTTCAGCGCCTCCTCGCTGGCCGTGATGGTCCACGGCAGGGTCAGCAGGCCCAGGGTGAGTCCTGCGGAGATAACCGACAATCCCAGATTCATCATGAGCACAAAGAGGGCGAAGCCGAAGAGTCCGTGGACGATGGAGGGCACGCCGGAGAGGTTGCGGATGGCGAGGCGAATCAGGCGCACCAGGCGGCCCTGGGTGGCATATTCGTTGAGATAGATGGCGCTGAAAATGCCCACCGGCACGGAGAAAAAGATGGTGACCATGCTGACCCAGAACGTGCCGACGATGGCGGGCCAGATGCCACCCTCGGTCATGCCTTTGCGCGGCTTGGCGGTGAGGAATTCCCAGTTGATGACGCCGATGCCTTTGGAGAGGAGGTCCCACACGATATAGGCGACCAGCGCCAGAACCAGTATGACGGCCAGACGCAGGACGCTGAAGCCGAGCTGCTGTTGTATTTTACGGATATTTATCTTCATCGCATCACCTTCTGGTAACGCTGCAGAACCATGTCGGAAATCAAATTAAAGATAAAAGTGATGACAAAAAGGACGAACGCGATCACGAAAAGCGAATGGTAATGGGTGCTGCCCTGGACGGTCTCGCCGAGCTCGATGGCGATGGTGGCGGTCATGGTGCGCACCGGATCGAGGTAACTGTGCGGCATGGCGGCGGCGTTGCCGCACACCATGAGCACGGTCATGGTCTCGCCAATGGCGCGGCCCATGCCCAGCATGACGGCGGCGATGATGCCCGACAGCGCCATGACTGCCAGCAGAATTGAACCGTTGATGGCGTTCAAGCCGCTGGAGGTATTGAAGAGTTTGGCCAGCAGCGGGCTCAGCACCACCAGGCCCAAAAAGCCGACGACTACCGAGGGGATTGCTGCCAGAATTTCTATGACCGGCTTGACGATTTCGCGCACGCGGTGGTTGGCCACATCCGCCAGCCAGGCTGCGGTGGCGATGCCGAGTGGAACCGCAATGACCATCGCACCGATGGAGACCATCATGGTGCCCACCAACAGGGCGAGAATGCCATGGGTCTCCCGGACCGGGGAAGTGGGTTCCCAACGGCTGGCGGCAAAGGCTTTGACCCCCAATGCCTTGACCGCCGGCCACGCCTCAGCCAGGAGCAGAACAAAGATGCCCGCCAATACCAGGATGGCGAAGAGCCCGTTGAGCAGAAAAAATTTCTCAATGGCCTTTTCCTTGAGGCGGATGGCCAGCTTGCGTTTCTGGATTTTGATCATCTCTATAGGGTATCCGTTATTTGATCAGATTTGGGCCCTCTTAAAACCGGTGCAGCCCACACTCAAAAATGCTTTCAACATGCCGCAACCAAAAACAGCTGACCTGTCAGGTTGCGGCATGCCTGAGGACACTGCAAGCCAACGTTTCC
>DCUM01000093.1 GCA_002327255.1 bacterium UBA2214
CGGCGGAACAACATGGGGAGGTCTGCTTTGTGGCGGGGTGGGCGGGCGTCTTTCCCGAATTCGACCGCTCGGGCGCGGCATCCGGTTGGACGCCCCGAACCCGCGAGCGTTTCGCCAACCACCTGCCCTGCCCGTCGATTCGCATCGGTGGACAAGCGCAGCGTTGTCCACCCTACGCCACTCGGCCTCCTCTGCCGACACCGTGCATGCGTAGGGTGGAAAACGGCGAAGCCTTTTCCACGCGCTACGTCCAGGCTACCTCGCTAACCGCAAGAGCTGCCGCCTTTAAGACATAGGTAAAAGCTCGAAACACAGCACCCAATAAAACCCAGCGGCGCGACACACCGGCGTGTTTTGATTGGTAGCGTATTGCCCTGTTGATAATCTCTGCCGCCGTCGCCAGCGAGGCGACCGCACCCTTTCGATGACCTGCCGCTCATTGTTCCTGCGGCAGGCCCGGGCACTACCGAAAACCTCGAACTGGAATCGACGATGACCGAGGACGCAGTAAAAAACCCAGATACCACAGGGCTGATCCTCTCCGGCGGCGGCGCGCGAGGGGCCTATCAGGTTGGTGTGCTGTCGGCCATCGCCGATCTGCTGCCCGACTCGTCGGGCAATCCGTTTCCGGTGATCGTCGGCACCTCGGCGGGCGCGATCAATGCCGTCAGCCTCGCCTGCGGCGCCCTGCATTTTCGCGAGGCGGTGCGGCGGTTGAGCAGCGTTTGGCGCAGTTTTCATACCGATCAGGTGTACCGCAGCGACTGGCCCGGCGTGTTGCGCCAGGCCAGCCGTTTCCTCGGCCACAGCGTGTTCGGTATCGGCAAGCAGGTGCCTGTTGCCCTGCTCGACAGTTCGCCACTGGCCGGGCTGCTCGAGCGTGAACTGGATTTTTCCGGCATCGCCGCGGCCCTCCGCCAGCGGCAACTGCGCGCGATAGCGGTGACGGCATTCGGCTACGAGTCGGCCGAGGCGGTGACGTTCTATCAGGGGCATGCGGCCATCGATCCATGGCTGCGCCATCGTCGGGTAGGTGTGCCGACCCGCCTGGGGATACCCCATTTGCTCGCCAGCACCGCCATTCCGCTGATCTTCGAGCCGGTAAAGATCAACCGCGAGTACTTTGGCGATGGCGCGGTACGCCAGACCGCACCCATCAGCCCTGCCCTGCACCTGGGCGCCACGCGCGTGCTGGTGGTCGGGGTCAGTGGCAACCCGGTGGATGATCAGAGCGAGGCCGCGCCAACACCGCGGCCGACCGGCGCCAGCCCCAGTCTGGCGCAAATCTCCGGACACATGCTCAACAGCACCTTCATCGACAACGTCGAGAGTGATATCGAACTGCTGGAGCGCCTCAACCTGCTGGGGCAACTGGTGCCGGCCGAAAAACGCAAGCGCGCCTACGGCCTGACGCCCGTCGAGGTGCTGGTGATTTCCCCCAGCCAGCCGCTGGACAGGATCGCCGCCCGCCATCGAAAGGAGCTACCCGCCGCCATGCGCCTGTTCCTGCGCGGCCCTGGCGGCACGCGCGAAGGCGGCGGCGGGCTGCTGAGCTACCTGTTGTTCGAACCCGGCTACTGCAGTGAGCTGATCGAACTGGGTTACCAGGACGCCATGGCCAAGCAAGCCGAGCTCAGGGCNNAGCGCGTAGGGTGGAAAACGGCGAAGCCTTTTCCACGCGTCACCTCCAGGCCACCTCGGCTCAAGGGCATGCCCCATCGCCTAGATTACCCGTAACCCAAGCTCCAGCGGCCTGCGCGGCTACACCGAGACATTCGGACGGCAGAGCAGCCATTACCCCTTCGGAACCGACTCCGGCCGCAGAGAGGGCAGCATGTGCGCCACGTAATCCGCCTTGCCCAGCTCGATCCCTTCCTTACGCAGGATCGAATACGCGGTCATCACGTGGAAATAGAACTGCGCCAGCGTCCAGTCACGGGCGTACTGCTCCGCGGTCAGGTCGAAGATCATCCCGTTTGCCAGCTCATGGGCGATTGGCTTGTCCGCCTCCATATCCAGCGCATCGGCGGCGAGACCGTCGAGCAACGCCACCGTCTCATCGATACGGGCATAGGCATCAGCCAGCGTACCCAGCCGCTCACCCGCCTGCCGCCCCTCGTCCAGCAACTCGTTGATCACAGCCGGAAAGGCCTCACCTCTCAGCCGACACACGGCCTCGCGCGCCTGCACGCAGGCAAAGCGAATCTGGGTCGACAGCGGAAACATATCAGGCGCCAGCCGCGCGGATAACAAAGCCTGCGCCTCGGCTTCCGGCAGCTGGGACTGCGCCTTCTTTAGCCAGCCTGAGAGGGTTTTGAGCATTTGCGTGTAGGTTGGGACGAGAAGTGACGTTAGCTGCATGGCTTCGTACCTTGGGATGGATGGCTAATCTATGCCGAAGCATATGACAGGGAGTTGTGAAGCCAGCTTCGGGCAGGCGGCTCGATCTGCCCTCCTAGCTCCATTTTCCGATGAAGTGATGTCCGGCTTCCTTCAAAACTGCCAACGCATTAGCAAGATTCTCCGACTTGACCAAAACGAAATCCGTATCGAAGGTACTCACCGCGAAAATGCCGATACCAGCCGCCGCGAGCGGATCAAGGAAGGATGCCAGAATCCCTGTCTGATCAAAGGCAAACGGCCCCTGCACCTTGACCGCCCGCCAACCACTGTCCACTCGGGGCAACCCGGCCGCGACATCCTCAGCGCAGACGATCGACAGTTCATCCTCCGTCCGGGTGATGGACATGAAGCTCGGTGACGCCAACACCGCGCTCGGCAGCTCAGCATCAGGTTCTAGCCGTGCGATCGCGAAGCTTTGCGGGAGTACGGAAAACGACTGAGTCATGCAATGTCACCTCTTGATTAAAGAGAACGGGGCGCGAAGGCATAACGCTGATCTCACAATGTTCAGCGAAAAATAAATCTGTCCCCTTTTCTCCAAATTGACATTATTTTTTGGCAGCAGTGCCAGGCGATTTATACGCGCCGGGATATCAGGGCGGGAAAGGAACAGAAAATACATCCATCCCTTTTTACGACCATTATGAAGCTAGTCGACGAAAAATAAATTGCCCCGCTTTTCTATAAAGATGAAAGAATGCGGTTACCACTATAATCAAAATCCTTAACCCTAACTTCAATGCTTTCCACCAAATCACTTAAATTAGAAGCAAGCTCACGCACCGAATCAAGCGAAATTGAAAGTCTGTTTCCTTCTTTGTCATAGCCGCCTCTATGCACGCAATGATGCCTGATTGTTATAGCCTTAAAAAACCAGCCGACATCTCCAAAATCGAAACCCAGCACAGATTTATACATTTCTTTGGTTTTATGTAGATTATGAAATATTAGGTCCTTAAGATACTTCTCAATTTCACTACTTAGAACTTCCTGCCTAGAAAATATTTCCGACAAAGAAAACGTTCTCTTTGAAAATTCCGGGTCGCTTTCCACTAAAGACCTGACTAAGACATCAGAAGATTTAACATGCTCGATGAATGTTGAATACAAATACCCTTCAGCCGCAGCTACGGCGTGACCATGAAGCATCACAGATAGCCCGTGAATTACATCTTCAGAAAACTGAGATTCGACAAGCAAATTTATGGTTTTCAACTGTTGCCGAAAAATAAGGATTCGCTGGCTGTCCTCGCCGAGCCAAGGCAGTTCTTCTTTAGATTCTGATGGATACGGCACTCCAACCCGAGGATCAATGTCTCCATTATCTACGGAACACTGAACCCCATAGAAACTACTTCGTAGAGAAACGATGTACGGACGCCCGCAACTGTCACACTCTAGCTCATGCTCGGTCTCAGTCTCCGCTTTACGCTCTTGCTCCGTTGAAAATCTTGATGCCGGATATATCAAGCTATCCTCAACGACACTCCCGCATTCACAGTCAAAATTCACATCGAGATACATACACTTATCCAAACCGAACAAGAGATAGAAAGGGAAGTAAATAACAAACGGGGCAGATTAATTATTATTCTTACAACTCTCCTGCCGGTTAGCGCGCCTTGGCGCCGGACCGGGACGTTGCTCCAGCAGAGAGGTAGATCGTCTTCCAGCAGCTTTTCCAGCCGCCCGGCAAAACGCCGCTCACCGGGTGTTTCGAATCGGCATTGCGAGCGAACAGGAAACAAACGCGCCATCTGTACCTTCCTTGGTAGCGGACCGGTGCAGATCGTGCGTCGCAGCGGAACCGTGATCGAGTGCGCAATTCCTGCGCGTGATGGCACATTAGCCACTGCTTCCGTATGGGTAAAGCAGACCATGGATCAATCCTCGGTTTTTCACGCCGTCACCTACGCGTGATCACTTGCGCCATTTGCACTTTCCCGCCGCCTACCCTGTCCACCCCTGCATGGCTCATTTGCGGAGGTGATCGTGGAAGGCATG
>DCUM01000002.1:0-10992 GCA_002327255.1 bacterium UBA2214
TATTCCCGCGAATGTTGTTGCCCGATGTCGAGTCGCCGGAAACGCTGATCCCGTTCAGATTATTGCCGGAGATGAGATTGCCTTCGATGAAATTGCTTTTGGCGTTGGCATGGATTGAGACGCCGTCCGCGGTATTGGGAATGGCGGCGCTGCCGTCGGCATTGGTGCCGATGCGGTTATTGACGACCGTACAAAAGCCGGTCGCGCTGCCGCTGATGCGGATGCCGCTGGCGCCGTTTCCGGAGACGAGATTGGCTTCAAGATACGCATTTTGCGCGCCATGAATCAGGAGCACGCCATCGATATTATTCGGTTTGGCAACCATTCCACTCGCATCGGTGCCGATATGGCAGTCGGTGATGGTGACGTCGGACTTGGAAACCCAGATGCCGTAGCCGCAGCTGTGAATGACGACTCCCCGCAAGACCGCGCCTTCATTTAAATAAATTCCGGTGGAACCCGACTGTCCCAGGATCGCGCCGTCGATTTCGATGCCCGGCCGGAAGCCGCCGCCTTCGGCCGCCAGCCGGCCGTCAATGATCTTTCCCGCCGGCACATGGTACGGCGTCTCCGGTTTGATCACCCAGACGCGGTTGACCGGATCATAGCCGGGATCGCTCCTGGGAATATCGAACAGGATGGTGGGGGCCGGATCGTAGAAACCGGCACGAAGCGACCCGTCCCCGGAATCGCCGCTGTTGGTGACGGTATAGACATTCTGGGCATGACTCGCGTCCGCCGCCGGCATCAAGCTCAAAGAGAGCATAAAGACTACCTGAACCAGGGACTGTTTCTTCACCTCACTCCTCCCTTACCGCAACAGGGTACATTTTTTCGTCGCCGTAAAATGCTTCATGGATATCTGATAGATATAAACGCCACTGGGCAAGCGGCTTCCGGCAAATACCACACGGTAGGCGCCGCGCTCTTGCTGTTCGTCGACGGGGGCAGCCACTTCCTCGCCCTGCACGTTAAAGATGCGCAAGGTGACGTGACACGGTTCTGCGACCTCGTAGGCGATTGTGGTCGCCGCATTGAACGGATTGGGATGATTTTGTTGCAAGGCAAACGCATCCGGTGCAGCGGTTGACGGCCGTGAAACAGAACTCCCCGCATTTGCAAAGACCTGGATGGTGGTTTGCGTCATGACAAAGAGCTGGTTTTGGGCTATAATCGGCGAGTAAGAGAATGACGGCGATGTCACCTGCATCAGAATGGCGCCGTTTTCCAGATCGAAGCCATAGAGGTCATACGGAGTGTTCGTCTCTATGCAATAAACCACGCCATTGGCAATAGCCGGCGGGTAAGCGCCCGCACCCGCAAACTCGTAGTGCCAGGCCGGCGCTCCATCGCGCGTGTTAAAAACATAGATTCCGCCTTTTTGATTGTTGTTCTTATAAACCGTGAAACAGAAATAACCATTTGCCAGAGCCGTACCCATGATTTCAGGCGCTGTGCCATCGGCGCCCGGGATCGCTTGCGCCCATATCCGCGCGCCATTTTTCTTGTTGCAGGCGATGACGGTGTCCTGATTGATGATGTAGAGTTGGTTATCGCCGACCGAAAAACGCGAACTGGAACATGCGCTTCCTTCCCATTTCAATGTGCCCGCCAGCTTGTCGAAAGCCCTGACAACGTTACGGGCAACATAGACGTTCTGATCGTCAACGGCTGGGGTGTATTGTCCGGGAAGATAATAACTCCATTTTGTGGCCCCATTCCTGATCTCGATGCAGTAAAGGCTGTCGCGAGCGATGTAGACATATCCGCCGTCGACAACCGGATGACGGTCATACAGGTCGCCGATCGATTTGAACCATTTCTGAGCCCCTGTAAGCCGGTCCAGGGCATACAAGCCCGGGGCTTTCTGGCTGCCGCACAGAACCAGGGAGCTGGTGATGGCCGGCGTCAACCCGGGGCTGCCGCTGGAGCCGGGAATTTCGAAAGACCATATCAACTCCCCGCTGTTGAAATCCCGCACCTCAAGCACATTGGCGGGCTCATGCATGCTGGCGCAGGCGATTATCACCCCGTCGGTGGAAATTTCTTCCGGCTTCACCGGGATACTTCTCGTCAGCTGCAAAGGCGGTTTGAGCAGGGTATCATTTTTCGCGTGGGAAGTGTGCTCTCTGTCGGCGCCGTACATGGGCCAAAATGTCTGCGCCGGGACAATCCGGCAAAGCAACAGAATACTCACTGCGATGGCCAGGAATGTCTTCATGGTTGCCTCCCTGTTGATCAAGCGTGCAGATCCCGGAGATCATTTCGTCTCCAGTGATTATTCCATTCACCTTGATTTTGAAATCAATTTCTGAACAGCGACAGGGCCAGCGCGTTAAAGGGCGTTATCGAGCGCACGATTCCGGTGGCAGATGGTTCAAATTAAACAGCAAGATGAATATGAGAGGGCCTTGTGTCGTACGGTTGCGCCTTATGATGATGTGAACCCGACACCATTTTCATTGCGATGCGGAGCATTTGCGTTTTCATCGCGTCTCCTGTCCTTGCATCATGCGGGAGGCAAGGTTTTCACAGCCGCAGGGATTGCGCGCGAAGCTGCAGAGGCGGCAGAAGTGGTCAGAGCGTGGGTACCCCTGATGGTAATATAACCATCAGGCGTCAGCAAGGCAAGCATATTTTTATTTTTTTTCAGCGGCAACCGGCGCACCTCCGCTTGATGCTTCGCCTGCACCTGCAAAAACAGAGGCCGGCCGGGAGGTTTTCACTTCAAATGGGCGATATCCTGATTAACCCCTCCAGGAGCCTGGCGCCTTTCGCAGCAAGGGATTTATCAGGCCGGAGCACCGGGCCCGCGTATTACTCCATTCTGACGCGCTGCCCCGTTCCATCGTAGGTGATGACAGTGTCCGCCTGTTTGCTGAAATCCAGGCCGGAAGGCTTGCCGGTGCTGATCCAGACGATCTCAAAGGTGCGCGTTGCCGGCATGCCCGGAAATTCCCCGAGGCGCCGGCCGATGCTCAGGGTTTTCTCTTTTTCGTTATAGTCAAAGGGAATCCAGGCAAATTTTCCCTTTTCATAATTGTAATTGATGTTTTCATCCTCGTAGAGCGAAAAGGCTCCGTCGCTTCCCGTATAGACGAAGAGACGGATGGGATCTGCGATTTTTTCATCCGTATACTGAATCTCCGGACCACAGGGGATGATGGCGCCAGCCCGGACGAAGAGCGGAATCTCCGTGTAAGGTGCGTCGGCGACCAGGTTCTGGCCGCCTGCGTAATGCCGGCCCGTCCCGAGATCATACCAATTGGCGCCTTCGGGCAGGTAGAGCGAACGGGAGCGCGCCTTGTATTCCGTGACCGGATTGACCAGCAGCGCCGGACCGAACATGAACTGATCGCCGATATCGCGCACGTTTGCATCGCCGCCAAAATCCATGGGTAAGGCGCGCATGATGGTGTAATCCTGATGCGTGACCATGCCGGCCAGTGAATAGATGTAGGGCATGAGGCGGTAGCGCAGCCTGTCATGGGCGAGCATGGTCTGATAGGCCGGATGGCTTGCCGGGGCCACATTGAACATCTCGCGGTACGGGTACTGACCGTGCGAACGCAGCAGGGGACAAAATGTGGCGAACTGGAACCAGCGGGTATTCAATTCGCGCCACTCCTCCAGATCGGCAGCCGTGGGGTGCTCGAAGCGCGGCTCGACCGCAAAACCGCCGATATCGGTCGTCCAGTAAGGCAATCCGGAGAGCGCAAAGTTCAATCCCGCAGGAATCTGTGCCTTGAGATCGTACCAGCGCGTCGCGACATCACCGCTCCAGCAGGCGGCGGCATGGCGCTGTTGACCGGCATACGCCGAACGCGTCAGGATAAAGACGCGCTGATCGGGCCTGGTTTTGCGCTGGTGCTCGTAAACGCCTTTGGTGATCATCAGAGAATAGGCATTCTCATAGCGGGCCGCTGTTCCGAGGGCATTGGGATGGACGCGCAGCAGCGTCTCTTCGTCGGAGACGTTGGATTGCAAATCCGGTTCGGTTGAGTCCAGCCACCAGGCATCAAATCCCATGCTGAACAACTTTTCATTGATTTGCTGCCAATAGAGTTCCCGGGCGGCCTCGTTGAAGGGATCGAAAAAGGTCGAGACGTAACCGGGGCCGACCCAGTCTTTGACGCCCTTTTCGATGTTGTGCATGTAGAGCCAACCCCTTTCCTCGAAGGCTTTGTAATGCGCCGTACCGAGATAAAATTTGGGCCAGACCGAGATCATGATGCGGCAGTTCAATTCATCGTGGAGTTGTTGCACCATGCCCCGCGGATCCGGAAAACGGTCGGCATCGAATTCATGACTGCCCCATTGGTCTTCCGGCCAGTAAAACCAGTCCTGGACGATGTTGTCCAGCGGAATTTGCCGTTTGCGAAATTCCCTGACCACATCCACCAGTTCCTGCTGTGATTTGTAGCGCTCGCGGCACTGCCACATGCCAAAGGCCCATTTGGGCATCATCGGGGCCTTGCCGGTGATGGTGCGATACCCTTTGATGACCGAATCCAGATTCGCACCCTGGATAAAGTAGTAATCGATCTGATCGCCGACGCTGGAATAGAGCGAAAGGCTACGGTTCAGCGCTTCATCCACGGGACTCCAGACTTTCAAGCCGATATTGCCGCCCATGGGGATCCATTCGATCTTGATGGAATAACTTTTACCCGCTTCCATAGGCAGCTGTGGCAGCGTGGTCCAGGGCAGCCAATTCTGCCGCCAGGAGTCGACCACGAGCTGGTCATCCAGCCACATCCTGGTGTAACTGGAGGCATAGAGACGGAAGGTATGCACGCCGCTTTGCATGGATTCGATCCGGCCGCTCCAGCGGATGCTGCCGCGGTTGAGATCAAAGCCGTCGGGATAGATTCCGGGCTGATCGATGAAATCGTGTTCGATGTTCATTTCATCCTGCACGGTGAGCGGGTTTGCAAAGTGCCTGTCCGTGAAATATTCGACGGTCAGGCCTTTTTTATCGCCGCGCCGGTTGTACAAAACCAGCGACGACAGCGGTTCCGGGTCGCGGTGATCACCGAATCTGGTACGCGAGTAATTGTCCCAGAGAAGACCGTACTTTTTGCTCGAGACCAGAAACGGCGTCACATCGACGATATTGTGCTGCATCAGATCGACCGCGTGGCCCTTGTAATTCATGATGGCGTTCTGGTGACAACCCAGTCCGTAAAAGGCTTCATCCTCCGCAGAGTCGAACAGCTGCTGAACATGGAAGGTGTTTTCGCCCGACACGCTGGCAGGCGTCAGGATTTTGCCACCCTGTGCTTTTTCCTGCAGCAGCATTTGTCCGCCGGCATCCAGAAAAGTGATGGCGCCGCTCTTTTTGCGGATCTGCACCGTGAGTGCAGTGGTCGATATCTCCACGCCCTCCTGGTTTTCCGTGACGGACCACTCCACCCGGGGCCAGGTCTTGCGCTCCACCATCAGGCTCGGACGCTGAGAAAAGGATTGGTTAGCGGTTGCCGTGACATGAATGATGTTTTTTGCGAGGACCTGCACACCCAGTCGTTGCGGATCGGAGGCCTTCTGTCTTTCAAGTCTCAGGATGATGCCATCACTCTGCTTTTGATATTCGGCAGAACAACCGATGCCAAGGAGCCAGATGGCGATGACACAGAGCAACTGCCGGCGTGATCTATGCATGATGATACCTTTCTGTTTTCAATTGTCTCACTGCCGCGCAGCTGAGGCCGGATCCAGCGTAAACAGGCGCGCTGGCGCGATGCGTCAGGCTACGAGGGGCGTGCCGGGCAAAACACGCCGAGGCGGATGGCCGAAATCAGATCCCGCCGGCGACCCTGGGCAAGGCCGGGGAAATGCGCGGGCAATTCACCCCAGAGCGCATGATGATAATTAAATCCGATCCCATCGAGGGCGCCGGAACGGATCACCGGGTTTTCGGGATAGATATGATTGCAGGCCGAGGTGACCAGCCGGGTATCGTCGAGATTCCTGATCAGGGCAGATTTTGGGCGCTGGTCAGCTTTATCAACTCGATTCACAAGCATTGCCCCGGCGGGGTGCGAAGCAGAAAAGTTTACCCGGTGTCATTTCGATTCATCAAAAAGTGCAGGGACTGAAAAATGGACAAGATCAGATAATGATTGACTTTTGAAATATTGTTGGTTAGATTGAATTTAATTGAACATATTTGAAGTTAATTGAAACTTAACATATTAATTTACATAGTCAAGACTTATTATTCATTGTGAAGATTTTTTTATCGAGAGGATCGCGTGAAGAAAACGACCATTGATGATGTCGCGGCCAAAGCCGGAGTCTCCAAGGGGACTGTATCAGCCGTTATCAATGAGAAGAACACCGTTGCCGCGATGACGCGCAATGCGGTTTTAAAGGCGATGAATGAATTGCATTACCAGCCGCGTGGAAATGCCCGCATGTCGAAAAAGTCCACTGCTGAATACAGCATTGGACTGCTCATTCGCGAGATAGAAAATCCATTCTATACCGGCATCGCGCTGGGTGTCATGGAGTTTGCCAACAGCAAAGGGTATCTGGTGACGATCGCCAGCTCTGAGGGGAGTCATGATCTGGAGGAAAAGTTATCGCAGCATTTTACCCGGAAAAATGTCAAGGGCGCCATCATCGCCCCGGTGCTGGATGGAACCGCGGAAATCCATCATCTCTTTGGCCTGAAGACGACCAATTTCCCGTTTGTGCTGCTGGAGAGAATCAAGGGGATACAGGCCAACGTGGTCAGCATCGATAATATCAAAAGCATGAAGACGGCCATGAAATATCTCTTTGACCACGGCCATTCAAAAATTGTCCATTTCGCCGGGCCCAAACACGCCGCGCACGCTTTCGAACGCATCGACGGCTTTAACCGTGCCTTCAGCGAAAGCCGCCATGTCTACCGCAGCGACATGATCGTAATGACCGGCGCCCATTATGATCAGGGTTTTCAGAAGTGTCTGGAATATTTCGATGGCCGCAATCCGGAAAATTATCCCACCGCCATCGTTTGCTATAACGATCTGGTGGCGCTGGGGGTGATGGCGGCGCTGGCGCAACTGGAGATCGGGGTGCCGGATCAGATTTCGGTGATCGGCAACGACAACATCCCCTTTGTCCGCAACGGCCCCATCCCGCTGACCACCATAGAAGCGCCCATGCATGAATTGGGGGTGCGCGCCGCGGAAATATTGATTCGCAACATCGAATCCCCCAAACAACTGCCCTTTGAAAACGTCCTGCTGGAGGCGCAGTTGATCGTCCGCAAATCCACGCGGACGCTCTAAATTTGGTAGTCGCTCCCCGCTTCGTCTTTATGCTGATAGTGCGCCAGAGGCAGCGCTTCACTGGTATGTCTGCCATCGCGTTTGACGATCCGGCCCGGTGCACCAGAACCGCATGCAGCGTGGGATAGCAGAACAGAATCTCGACGATATTTCGCGCCGCAGGATCGTTGCGGCGGATCGCCCGAATATCCTCTATGAAACTCCACGTCATGTTTTTTACCTGAACAATTCTGTGGAGAGATAACGCTCACCGGTATCCGGCAGAATGACCACCAGCCGTTTGCCACTTCCGACGCGCCGGGAGATCTGAAGAGCGGCATACAGATTGGCGCCTGAAGAGATTCCCGCCAGGATACCCTCTTGACGCGCCAGGGCTTTCGCGGTTTTCAGGGCATCCTGCAGCGTCACCTGAACGATTTCATCGACGAGCCGCGCATCATAAATTTCAGGGATAAAACCGGCGCCCAACCCCTGCAAACCGTGTGCGCCGGATCGACCGCCGGAAAGCACCGGGGAATCCTTCGGCTCGACGGCGATGAGGGCAATTTCCGGATAAATGGTTTTCAAAACGGCGCCAACACCCGTCAGTGTGCCGCCTGTGCCAACGCCTGCGATAAAATAGTGCAGCGGTTCTCCGGCCAAATCCCTGACGATTTCCTGCGCCGTGGTCTGGCGATGTGCCTCGGGATTGTGTGGATTCCTGAATTGCATCGGCATGAAGTAACCATGTGCGGCGGCCATATGCTCCGCTTTGGCCACGGCGCCCGTCATCCCCTCCGCCGCGGCAGTGAGTATGATTTCAGCACCATATTGGTGCAGCAGTGCGCGCCGTTCCATGGACATGTTCTCGGGCATGACAAAGAACACCTCATACCCTTTCACCGCCGCCACCAGCGCCAGTCCCACGCCGGTGTTGCCGGAAGTCGGTTCGATGATCACATCCCCCCTTTTCAGCACGCCGCTCCGTTCCGCCGCCTCGATCATGTTCAGGGCGGCACGATCCTTGACCGAGCCTCCCGGATTGAAAAACTCCACTTTTGCGAGAATTTCTGCATTCTGTTCATGGGGCATACGGCTGAGACGCACCAGCGGCGTGTTGCCGATGGTCGACAATATCGAGTCATGAATCATGCTCTTTCTCCTCAGCGCAGCAGCAGCATTTTGCCGCTGGCGCACAGGGAACCCGCCTGGACACGATACCAGTAGACGCCGCCGGGCAGGCCGGCCGCCTCCCAGCGCCAGGTATGTTGACCCTGCGGCAAATAGCGCTCCGCCGCCGTTGCCACGCTGGCGCCGGTGACGTTGTGGACCGAGAGGCGCACGGTTCCGGCAGCCGGGAGGCTGAAGCGGATGACGGTGCCGGCATTGAAGGGATTGGGGTAATTCGGATAGAGTTGCAGTTTTCCCGGCAGCGGCGTCCCTCCCGCCGCATCGGCCGAGGCGAGAAGATCGAGGTGACTCTCGATCCACCCGATGCGATTACTGATCCACTCTTTAAGCAACTGAATCTCGATTTCATAGGAATGCGCCTCGGCCGTCTCGGGCCAGCGCTGGAAATTGCGGCCGCGCGCTTCCGCCGTCGAATCAACCAGCAAATCGATGCGTTTGAAGAGACTGTCCTCCCGCAGCAGCCCCAGCCGCAATTCCCCCCAGCGCGCTTTCACCAGACGGCTGAAAGCACGGTCGTGTCCCAGCCGTTCCCAGAAATAAGGCACTTTGGGGGTGTCCTCGGGCTTGTATCTGTTATGGTCGATCTCCCACTCGTCATAGCGATAGGTGTCCTCGGCATACCAGGTCATGCCGAACGTACGGTCAAAATCCCAGATGGGGCCGGCCTTCAATTTGCCGCCCTTGCTGTCGCGATCCTTGTGCATGAAGGTGCTGATGCGGTAGGCATCGATGTTTTTGCAGAACTCGCTGAGGATGAAATGATCGACAAAGGAGGGGGTATCGATGTATTTCGGGTAGCCCTGCGCGGAATCGGACGGATTGGAAATCAACAGGGAAGACTCGAAGGCATCGATGAAATCCCTGAGGTAGACTTTTTGTTCCGGGACGATATCATCCTGCTTGGGTTCCTGGTACTGGTAGTAGATGCCTCTTCTCGACCACCATCCGTCGACATTCTCCCCTTCCATTTTATCGATCTTGATCACATAGCCGCCGGTGACGGCATCGCCGCTGATGTCGGAAGGCTTCATCTCGGTCACGCTGACACGATTCTTGTCTTCCTTGATTTTTTCCAGCATCACATAGAGTCCGCGATAATCGCCATTGATCACCAGCTCGCAAAAAACGGCGCGGGGCGCATAGCGGCCCATGTCGCGCGACAGGCCATAGGCGAGGTTGTTGCGGATGCAGGACTGATCGTTGTAGGGTCCATAGAGTATCCAGTCATTCTCCCTGGGCATGCCCATGAGCATGACATTGCGATTCTCGCCCGCGGCATCCACGGTCTCGAGGCGATAGCCCTTTTTGGGATAGGCCATCGACGAACTGCCGCGCAGTTCGATGTCGATTCTGCCGTTGTAATTGTTGGCGGGATCGCTGACGTAATTGCGCTTGCCGCGACCATTGTAGATCACCTTCATGGCCGCCGGGATGCGCGTCAGGTCGGGTATTGCCTTGCCGCCGGTATCGATGATGACGATGGGCCAGTTGGACGAGGTGAAAACGACCTTCGGCGCAGAAAGGCATGACGATGTCAGGAAAAGCAGGGACCATACCAAAAGGGCTATCGGCATCCCCCTGCGAAAAGTGCATTTGTAGACTGGCAACATGGTCTGAATCCTTTAAGAGGTAGTGATGGAATCGCCTGTCTGGTGCTCCTCTGCTCGTTGAACAGCCGGCGGGGCCCAGCCAACCACGGATCCATTTTTCACGCGCAAGAGATAGGGAGAAAGTGTGGTTCCGGGTAATGTTCGTACGTGATCTTCGATCTTGATCACGCCCATGCCGGTGCCGGCTCCGATGGTGCAGTGGGAGCCGATCTCGACGAGTCCGTAGCGGAAGCGTCCGCACCCTTCATAGGCATGCACGGTGATCCGTGAAAAGGCGCCGACCAGAGTATAGTCTCCGATAAACACCAGTTCCGGCCGGAAATGATCGAGCCAGACAAAAAGCATGATTTCGGTGTTTCGCCCGATGTGCGCGCCCATCCAGCGATAATATTTGTTTTTGAAGGGCGAGCCCTTGAGGAGCATGGAAAAAGCCACCTGGAGAACGAGCAGGAGACGGCGCCCTGCCGGCACGTTGAGCACGCGCCAGTTGATGGCATTTTTCTCTTCCGGTTCGCCCAGTCCGGAGAAGGTATAATGACGCTTGACCGGTTTGAAAAAGGCCTCGAGGTTGGCGCGCCCCGCCTCAGTCTGTGGATTAAGCGTGTTGATGTCCACGCCTTTCCCGCCGGAGGTTTTGCTGATGGTAAGGGTTCGCCCCTTTTTGCGCCCCAACTTGATGCCGCGTTCGATCATCTCGATGGTCACCTCTTTGATGACCTCCTCCGGAGACTTGTCGCGATATTTTTTCACAAGATCACCTCATTTCAGCAAAAAAGCAGGGAAAATGATTTGGCCCGGCAGGACGGCGGTTCAATTATTCTTTCCTGCTCCTGGGGCCGATGCTGCTCCTTTGGCAATACGGCCAAGCCATCCTGGTACCTGGCAGACAATATAGCGCAAAGAGGGTTAAAAAACAAGATTTTCCATCAGGT
>DCUM01000002.1:11016-13272 GCA_002327255.1 bacterium UBA2214
TTACGGGACGACTGTCCGGATCGTGCGGCGCGACGGAGCTTGCCAATTAACCCGGGAACGCCCGAGCGCTGTTCCCGGCTCAATTTACCATTCATCTTGAGGAATAACCATGGATTATAAACGGGGCAGCGGCCTCTTGCTGCACATCACCTCCCTGCCATCGCCATTCGGCATCGGCGATCTGGGACCGGAAGCCTTCCAGTTTGTCGATCAGTTGGCCGCGGGCCAGCAACACTATTGGCAGATATTGCCGCTCAATCCGACCGATCCCGCCTATGACAATTCGCCCTATCTGAGCAGCAGCGCCTTTGCCATCAATCCCTGGCTGATATCGCCGCAGCTGTTACTGCAGGATGGCCTGGTGGGCAGCGACGATGTGGGGGCGCATCCCGAATTTCCAGCCGACCGGGTCGATTTCCCGGCGGTTATCTCCTGGAAAAAAAGCCTGTACCAAAAAGCTTTTGCGGCCAGGGGCAAAAAACCGGATCCGGAGTTTGATCGCTTTGACGCTGAAAATGCCCATTGGCTGGAAGAGTATGCGTTGTTCACAGCGCTCAAAGGCCGTTTTGAAGAAGAAGCCTGGAGCGAATGGCCGGTTGCTTTCCGGGATCGCGATCCCGGTACCATGGCGCAGGCGCGCCGTGAGTTGGCTGAAGAGATCGCGCTGGCCAAATTCCTGCAATTCAAGGCGTACCGGCAGTGGCTCGGATTAAAGACCTACGCCAATAAAAAAGGGATTCAGATTTTCGGCGATCTGCCCATTTATGTCGATTTTGACAGCACCGATGTTTGGCTGCATCCCGGCCACTTCAAGCTGGATGAGAGTAAGCGGCCCTATGTGGTGTCTGGCGTCCCGCCCGATTATTTCAGCGCCACCGGCCAGCGCTGGGGCAATCCCATTTACAATTGGGAAGAGATGGCGCGTGACGGCTATGCCTGGTGGATCGGACGCCTTCGCCAAAATCTCAAATTATTCGATCTGGTGCGCATCGACCACTTTCGCGGCCTGGTGGCCTACTGGGAGGTGCCCGCCAGCGAACCCACCGCCATCCACGGCCGCTGGGTCGAAGTGCCCATTTATGACTTTTTTGACAAACTCAAACAGGCCGTGCCCGAAATGAACGTCGTGGCCGAAGACCTCGGCATCATCACCGACGATGTCCGGCATGCCCTCAAAACCCTGAACCTGCCCGGCATGAAAGTGCTGCTCTTCGCCTTCAATGACAACCTCGACGGCAATCCCTATCTGCCGCACAACTATGAAGAGCACTGCATCGTCTACACCGGCACTCACGATAACAATACCGCCCGCGGCTGGTACCGTGCCGACGCCTCGCCGCACGAAAAAGAGAATCTCGCCCGCTATGTCAACCAGGATGTCAATGAAGGCAATCTGCACTGGAGATTGATGGAATTGGCGCTGCGCTCACGCGCCGCGATCGCAATCATACCGGTGCAGGATGTGCTCGGACTCGACGAGCGTGCGCGCATGAACCGGCCCGGCACCGACAGCGGCAACTGGCGATGGCGCCTCGCCCCCGGCCTGCTGACGCCCGATGCGCTGGAAGGACTGGCGCGGCTGACGCAAGAAACCGGACGCGCCTGAGTGCAGGGGAGCGGATGAGAAGGTACGGCTGCGCAGCAGACCTCCGCCCCCTGCCGGCCTCCTCGCGGTGCCGGAGCAAACCCTGCAAATCATCCTGGATACGAAATAATAAAGCGGAAAAAATCATGACTTTATATGAAATCGTTCATAAAGAACCGCTCGCGCCCCTGGTGACGCGATACCGAGTATACGCCCCGGAGATTGCGGCCAAACGCAAGGCCGGACAATTCGTCCTGATCCGGCTCTGGGAGGGCGGCGAGCGCATCCCCCTCACCATTGCCGATGCCGATCCCGTGCAGGGAACCATCACCCTGATCGTCCAGAGCGTGGGCAAGACCACTCACCAGATGGCCGAAATGCAACCCGGCGATGTCCTGAATTCCGTCGCCGGGCCGCTCGGCACGCCGACGCATATCGAAAAATACGGCACTGTCGTCACCATCGGCGGCGGCATCGGCATCGCCCCCCTCTACCCCATCACCCAGGCGATGAAAGCGGCGGGCAATCATATCATCGCCATCCTCGGCGCGCGCGGCAAAGAACTGTTGATTCTCGAGCAGGAGATGCGTTCCGTGGCCGACGATCTGATCATCACCACCGACGACGGCAGCTACGGCCGCCACGGGCTGGTCACCGCGACGCTCCAGGAA
>DCUM01000002.1:13313-24142 GCA_002327255.1 bacterium UBA2214
ACCGGCATGTGCGGCGGCTGCCGCGTCTCCGTGGGCGGCGAAACCAAATTTGTCTGCGTTGACGGCCCTGAATTCGATGCCCATCAGGTGGTCTGGGATGAAATGATGCTGCGCCTCAACATGTACAAGGCGCACGAATGCCGCGCCATGGAACGATACCAGCGTGATAAAAAAGCGGACCAGGAACAAGGAACCAAGGCATGAATACCAAAGAACGGCTGGCCATTCCCGCACAAAAGATGCCGGAACAGCAGCCCGGGGAACGCATTCACAATCAGCGCGAAGTGCCTTATGGCTTCACGCCGGAACAGGCCATCCTCGAAGCGCAGCGCTGCCTGCAGTGCAAGAAAAAGGATTGCATGCAGGGCTGTCCGGTGGCCGTCGACATCCCCGGTTTCATCCAAAAAATAGCAGAAGGAGATTTCCCCGCGGCGCTCGCCCTCATCAAGGAGACCAATGTCCTGCCCGCCGTGTGCGGTCGCGTTTGTCCCCAGGAAGAGCAGTGCCAGCTCTTTTGCACGGTGGGGAAAATACTCAAAGACAAAAACGCTGCAGTAAGCATCGGCGGACTGGAGCGTTTTGCCGCCGACTGGGGACGGCTGCATCAGGAGATAAGCGTCCCGGCGGCGGCGCCCAAAACCGGCAAACGGGCGGCCGTCGTCGGCAGCGGTCCGGCCGGACTCACCGTCGCGGGCGACCTGATCGGGCTCGGTCATGATGTCACGGTCTTTGAAGCCCTGCACAAACCGGGCGGCGTGCTGACCTACGGCATCCCGGAATTCCGTCTCCCCAAGGAGATCGTCAATTATGAGGTGGCGTATCTGCAAAAGCGGGGCGTGGTCTTTCGCTACGACGCGGTGATCGGAAAACTCAGGAGCATCGATGAACTGCTCGCCGAATTCGACGCGGTTTTCATCGGCACGGGCGCGGGTCTGCCCAGCTTTCTGAAAATCCCGGGTGAAAACGCGCTGGGCGTCTATTCCGCCAATGAATTTCTCACCCGCGCGAATCTCATGAAGGCGTACGATTTCCCGGCCATCGACACGCCCCTGTTCAGCGGCGAAACGGTGGCGACCGTGGGCGGCGGCAATGTCGCCATGGATGCGGCGCGCTCCGCCCTGCGTCTCGGCGCCCATAAATCCATCATCGTCTATCGCCGCTCCGAAGCCGAGATGCCGGCCCGTCACGAAGAGATCGAGCACGCCAGACAGGAAGGCGTCGAATTCCATCTCCTGGTCAATCCGGTGCGGATAGATCACGATGACAAGGGCTGGGTGAAAGCGCTCGAGCTGCAGCGTATGGAATTGGGAGAGCCCGACGCCTCAGGCCGGCGCCGGCCGGTCGCTGTGCCGGGTTCTGAATTCACCCTGGCTGTGGATACCGTGGTCATCGCCATCGGCAACAGCCCCAATCCGCTCATCCCCCGCGACACGCCGGAGATCAAGACAGAAAAATGGGGCGGGATCATCATCGACCCCCGGTCCGGCAAGACGTCCAAAAAGGGCGTCTGGGCGGGCGGTGATATCGTACTCGGCGCGGCGACGGTGATCCTTGCCATGGGCCACGGCCGCGTCGCCGCCAGCAGCATGCACGACTATATGGTACAAGGGAATTGGTAGCAGTACGGCAAGCAATCCCGGGGATAAGGGCGAACGCCGCCACTGCGGCTCCCGCTGTCCGGGGCAGGTACTCTGCTGAACGCTTGTAAAATAACGCAGGATGTAACGATGGAATGGTTTACAGGATTGAATCCCATTGGGCAGGCCTTCGTGGCCACCTGTTTCACCTGGTTTTTGACCGCCCTGGGCGCGTCCATGGTGTTTTTCTTTAAAAACATTAACCGTCGGGTGTTCGACAGCATGCTCGGTTTTGCCGCGGGCGTCATGATCGCCGCCAGCTTTTGGTCGCTGCTGGCGCCCGCCATCGAAATGGCTGAACTGCAGGGTCAACCCGGCTGGCTGCCCGCGGTGATCGGTTTTCTCCTCGGTGGTGTTTTCCTCTGGAGCGTGGATCACATCCTGCCGCACCTCCACCTGGGACTGCCCATCGCTGACGCGGAAGGCATCCATACACACTGGCGGCGCAGCGTCCTCCTGGTCCTGGCCATCACCCTCCATAACATTCCGGAAGGTCTGGCCGTCGGCGTCGCCTTTGGCGCCCTGGGCGCGGATTTGCCCTCCGCCTCTCTGGCCGGCGCCATAGCCCTGGCGCTGGGCATCGGCCTGCAGAACTTCCCGGAAGGCGCCGCCGTATCGGTGCCGCTGCGCCGTGAGGGATTGAGCCGGTTGAAAAGTTTCTGGTTGGGCCAGGCGTCGGGCGTGGTCGAACCCATCGCCGGCGTGATGGGCGCGGCCGCCGTGCTCTATATCAGGCCGATCCTGCCCTATGCCCTGGCTTTCGCCGCCGGCGCCATGATCTATGTGGTCATCGAGGAATTGATCCCGGAAGCGCAGCAGAGCAAGGACACCCATTCCGCCACCATGGGCGCCATGCTGGGGTTCGCCGTCATGATGATGCTCGATGTCGCCCTGGGTTGATGCAGCAGCACCATTTTGATCGCTTCCGAACCCTGTGGATGCCCGAGCGCGAAGCGGTCTGCGGCGCCTGAAGCCACGACGGGCTGGCGCAGCCACATCCTTGTGATCGATCGCAACCCCTGGGCAGACTCGTGCGTGGAGCGCCGATGGCGTACCGGGCTAGCGCAGCAACACCATTTTGATCGCTTCCGAACCCTGCGGATGCTCGAGTGCGAGCCAGTAGATGCCGCTGGCCAATCCCCCGGCATCGATGGTCAACCGGTAGGAACCCGGATTTTGTCTGGCATCGATCAGCGTGCGCACGCGCTGACCGCGTTCGTTATAGAGCACCAGCCGCACCGGCGTGGTGGCGGGAATCTGCCAGGTGACGACGGTGGAGCGGTTGAAGGGATTGGGATAATTTTGTGCCAGTGAGTAGGTGCGTGGCACACCGGGTTTGCTCCACACCGTCGCCATCCAGATGCCATCGCGTTCATATCGCAAAGGGGTAGTCAGGGAAGCCCCGCTGCGCACCTCCACCAGCCGATCCAGATCGCTGTGCTGTTCGCTCCCTGAAGCGGCATTCCACACCGTAGCGTTCAGCACTTCCCCCGCCGTTGCGCCCTCCACGGCCGCGCTGATTTCGTCATCGCCCCACAGGGTGATCAGCGTCCGCTTCTCCCGGACAGCGCCGGCGCCCACCAGCCGTCCGCCGCTCCGGATGCCAATCTCATCGCCATCGTTCAGATAGGGCGTATCGATCAACAGCGTCGCATTATTGCCGGTCCCGGCAACGGGCTGGTAGTGAGACGGTGTATAAATCCGGTAATCCCCCGGTTTCGAAGCGGAAAGAGCATTCAGCGGCAGGCTCAGGAGCGCCGCGCTGCGCAAGCAAACCTGATAAGCCTTTCCAGGCGTCATGAGCGGCACCTGGTCGATGCCCGCCTCCGGCCAGCAGACCCGGCCCTGTTCATCCTTGAGAATCAGGAGGTGCGGCTGGATCGATTGCAGGGCGGCTGAGGTTGCCATCGCTTCATTGCGCCAATAGGGCACGATATGCCAGCCCGCGGCCAGGGCCAGCGCCGTCGGCGCGGTATTGATTTCATATCCGCGAAAAGAGAGCTCGGCGTCCCGGGAAAGGTGCATCCAGTATCCCTCGCTCTGATGCCACAGCGTCCGTTCGGCCAGGCCCTGATCAGGCGCGTAGCGCCTGCCGGCGCCATCGCGCAAATAAAACGACACGCCGGACGTCTCGGGAATCAGGGCGGTGAGGGACGAATCATCGGCCGCGACCGNNGTTGGCGGACCAGGCACTGCTGCCGGCGCGGTTTTGCGCACGGACGCGCCAGTGGTAAGCGGTGTTGTAGGCGAGTCGCGGTGGAATCCACAAAGTGTCGTACAGGTTTCGATTTTCGCAGGCGATGACGGTAAAAGTGGAATCAAGCGCCAGTTGCACCCAATAATGGTCTGCCCATTCCGAGGCACGCCAGGTGAAGAACGTCCGCACCGGAACGACGGGGCTCGTGTTTTCGACAACGGGGGCGGCGGGATGCGCCTCGAGCGCCAGACTCATCAAGCCGCCGAGGCTGACCCGGGCGCAGCGCAGAAAATAGGAGGTATTGAAAATCTGCATGCCATCGACAGCGATGCGGTCCTTGAGCGTATGGTAAAAGGGATTGAAATCTCTGGAACCCGAGAAGCCGGTGAGGTCCTCGATCACCATCACGGCACTGTAGTTTTGTTCCCAGAAGGCGGCATGATCGCTGGCACTGCTGCCGGGATTGATCATCACCGTCAGCAATCCGAGTTTATAGTTGGCATTGATTTCCATCAGCCTTTCGCCGAGGTCGAGCGATGCTGCGATGGGACGCACGTGCAGATTGACGAGGCCGTCATCGTTGCCATCGTAGGCGATCATGTCCATGTTGATGACGCCGAGGATCGAATCGCCCCGCGCGGCGGCGCGCATGGCGTAATTCCTGCTGCCGATGAGTCCGGCCTCCTCTTCATCCCACAAGGCATAGATGACGGAGTAAGGCAGATTCCGGCGTCCCAGCAGACGGGCGCACTCCAAAACAGCCGCCGTGCCACTGGCATTGTCATCGGCGCCATAGGCGCGCGGACCGGGCGGCATGGCATCGTAGTGGGCGCAGATGACATAGTAACGATTGGGATAGCGCACCCCGCGCTGCACGGCGACGACGTTCTCTCCCATGGTGCCATAGGCATCGATCTGTGGCGGCAGGCCGTAGCGGGAGAGGCGCTGCAGCAGGTAGCGCGCGGCGAGCGCATTGCCCGGCTCGGTGCGGTAGCGGGAGGCGATGAGTGTGCGCTGCCCATCGATCACCACTTCTGTCTCACCCGAAAGCTCGCGCACCGTTTGCATCAGGGAGTCGATGTTCACGGCGGCGATGGTCGTGCCGATCAGGTCTGTTTCCTCGCTGCCGGACCAGGCGTTGGCCAAAAGAACCGGCAGCAAAACGATGAGGCCTTTAAATGAATGAGCGAGTCGGCGCATGGTAGAATCAATCCATAAAAGGTTGTTTTGTGGGTTGCGTTGGTTGATCAGGGTGCAAACTCCGGACGAAACCTGCCACCACTNNCGCTCAAAGCTTCAGGGAAACATAATTAAAAATCCCGTAAAAGGCAAACGAAAACAGGATGTGCGTACTGCAAAGTGATTGCATTTATCGGAAAATTTCACCAAATTATTGGTTGCATTGCACGCGTGTGCCAAATATTCCACCCGCATTCAGTCTACCAGGAGTACCAGATGTCCGTGAAAAGAGTCTGCATCATCGCATTATGCCTGGCGAGTATCGCCATGGGACAGAACCTGCCGGAGGAGATCGAGGGCTACCTTCCGGCGAATAATTCGGAACAACTCAACATAGTCAACCATGAAAAAGTGCGCAACATCATTTTGCTCATCGGCGACGGCATGTGTGTGGCGACCGTTTCACACGCGCGCATTCGCGGGGCCGGCGTCCGGGGCAAATTGCATATGGATCGCATGCCCATCGCCGGATTTGTGCGCACCATGTCCGCGGACAAGCTGATCACCGATTCAGCGGCGGCCAGCACGGCCATGGCCTGCGGTGTGAAAACCAACAACGGCATGATCTCGCGGTCGCCCGATGAAAAGGCTTACTATACCATCATGGAAGGCTGTCAGCAACTCGGGATGAAGACCGGTCTGGTCGCTTCCTCTTCCATTACGCATGCGACGCCGGCAGGCTTTGCCGCCCACACGCTCAGCCGCAGAGAAGAGACCACCATTGCCGAACATCTCATCAGCAACCGGATTGATGTCCTGCTCGGCGGCGGGCGCGCGTTCTTTTCGCCGCAATCCGAAACAGGGAGCCGTCGCAAGGACGACCGCNNCTGAGCAGCGCCGACAATGACCGCCTGCTCGGCCTCTTCGCCCCTGAAGGCATGACGACGCGGCGGCCCGAGCCGACCATCAAAGAGATGACCTCCCGGGCGATCGAGATTCTGGCGAAAGGGAAAAAGGGATTTATTCTGATGGTGGAGGGGAGTCAAATCGACTGGGCCAATCACGCAAACGACGCGGAAGAATCCGCGCGGCAGACGTTGTTGTTCGACCAGGCGGTGGAAGTGGCCCTTGAATTTGCCGTCAAGGATCAGCGCACCCTGGTCATCGTCACCGCCGATCATGAAACCGGCGGCATGGCCATCAACGGGGGCAGTGTGAACGGGGAGGACCTGAAAATTGCCTGGACCAGCAAGGGCCATACCGGTGCGACTGTGCCCTTGTACGGCTATGGCCCCGGCGCCCAGCGCCTCTCGGGTTTTCACGAAAACATCGATATTCCGCGTACCTTTGCGGCCCTGCTGGGCGTCAAACCGTTCCCAAAAGAGAAAAGCCTGATGCCGGCCCGTTAACTTTCAGCGGGCAAAGGTTCAGCGTTTCAAAAGCTGCCAAAATTGAGAAACAGATTAAAGGCCGGCGCGCTGAGATCACTGTCCGTCAGCGGCGCCAGGGAAACACCATTGACATAACGGTAAGAGACGCCGGCGCCGAAGCGCATGAAAGAGGTCACATTCAGGGTCAGGGTCACGCCGGGTTCGAGATAGAAAAAACTATCCATGTCGATTTTATCCCCTTCTCCGCCGTCATCTTTTTCGTTGCGTTCGCTATAGGTCACCGTACCGCCGCCGATGAATGCATGCAGTGCAAAATGGAGCAAGTGCGCCGGGCGGTGATAATATTCCAGCATCAAGCCGCCAAAGCCGGCCTCGATGTATAACTCTTCGCCATCCGCACTTTGCAGGGCGGCGCGGTGATTGCTGGCCACGGCATAACCGCCGCCGCCGAGGACGAATTGGTGGTTGATGATCCAGCCGCCGCGTCCGCCCACCAGCACCGCCGATTCGCCGTTGATGGACGAAAAAGAAAGCATCGGCCCGCCATAGCCGCCGGACTCGATCCTCCCTCCGATCAACGTCTCCATCTCCTGGGCCGCCAGCGGAAGGGTCAGCAGCAGCAAAAACAAAACAACGCCTTTCATGAAGCATCCTTTCCTGAAATCGCTTCCCCCCCGCCTCTGCCCGCCACTGTGCGTTGGGGCAGAATAAATGTGATAACATCAAAGTGACCCCGGGGTGACGCAATTTTTGCAGTCCCGGGAATGGGTATTTTTTGGTCTTTATGATGCCGGACACCCGGAGTCGCGGCGACCGTCACGGCGACGTTCGGAGGCGGCAGCTTTGCACACGCGTCGGTATTTATTTTTCGTCCGTGCGGCGAATGAGGCGCGCCGGACATCCGGCGACGACCGTATTGGCGGGGACGTCTTTGGTCACCACGGCGCCCGCGCCGATGATGGCATTCTCGCCGATGGTCACACCGCACAGGATGGTGGCGCTGGAGCCCACCGAAGCCCCCTTGCGCACATGAGTGGACACGCAGACCCAATCCGCTTCCGTCTGCATGCTGCCGTCGGGATTGACCGAACGCGGATATTTGTCGTTGATAAACGTGACGTTGTGGCCGATGAAACAGTTATCCTCGATATGCACGCCTTCGCAGATGAAGGTATGGCTGGAGATTTTGCAATGTTTCCCCACCGTGGCGCCCTTTTGAATTTCCACAAAGGTGCCGATCTTGGTATCATCGCCGATTTCGCAGCCGTAGAGATTGACGAAATTGAAAATTTTGACGTTTTTGCCCAATTTCACATTATCCGCAATACTTAAAAACTTGTCCGCCATAGCCACAGCTCCGATTAATATTTAACCTGTCAAGAGTACGATCTCGAAATAGCACTTCCTTAGCCTCTCTTTTATTGAACATCAGGATGCGCAGAGACCGCCCATAAATAGTTTTTGGTTTGCCAATAAAGTCTTTATTCTTTGGATCCCATTTCTCAAATGGCAGCAGAGGTCATTGTCACTGCCTGTATTTCTGCGCTTCCCGGCGACCTCGGCGGTGAAGGGTCAGAGCGAATGCCCTGACGGCGCCAGGCTTCACCGCTCACTGACGGCATCTGCGGTGTCCTATAATTTGATTTCCTTGCCGCGCGCCTTGATGGACTTTTCCGAGGCTTCGAGAATGCGCACCACGTTGAGTCCGGCGACGCCATCGGTGACGGGCGTTTTACCGCTCTTGATGCAGTCGGCGAAATGGTTGACTTCCAGGCTCAGCGCCTCGGTGAGCGGCACCTTCGGCGCCCACATGTCGCCGGTGCGGTACTGGATCAGCGTGTCGTAAATCTCATCCTTGGTGCGATTGACCGTGATGCCGGTATCGTAGACTTTGATCTTTTCGTTGGGAATGTTATCATCCCAGACGATCATCTTTTTGGTGCCCGCGATCAGCGTCTGGCGGATTTTCACCGGCGAGAGCCAGTTGGCATGGATGTGGGCAATGACGTTGTTGGGATAATAGACCGTCATATAGGCGACATCTTCGAGTCCCTTGCCGACATGATCGGCGCCGGTGGCGACGACGCTCTCGGGTTTGAGCTGCAGGAGATGATCCATGATGGAGATATCGTGGGGGGCCAAATCCCAGATGACATTGACGTCGTGCTGAAACAGGCCGAGATTGATGCGCACCGAATCGAAATAATAGATATCGCCGAGATCTCCGGCCTCGACGAACTTTTTGATCATCTGCACGGCGCCGGTGTAGATAAAGGTGTGATCGAGCATGAGGGTCCGTTTTTTGCGGGCTGCCAGTTCCACCAGCTCTTCGGCCTGCGCCGAAGTGGAGGTCATGGGTTTCTCGAGAAAGACATGTTTTCCGGCCTCCAACGCTTTTTTCGCCAGATCGTAATGGGTGAAGACCGGGGTGCAGATGGCCACGGCGTCGATATTTGCATCGTTGATGATGTCGTTGAAATCGGTTGTGGTTCTGATGGCCGGATGCTTCTTCCGGATGAAAGACAACCGTTCCGGTTTAAGATCCGAAGCAACGACCATATTGGTCTCGTTGCACGCATCAAAGTTACGAATGATATTGGGTCCCCAATAACCGACACCGATGACGCCGACATTAAGCATAACACCTCCGCTGGTCTGTTTTCAGTAAGCCTGAATGGCTGGTTATGATCAAATTACAGTTCGAACTTTTTTCGCAGCGAGCAATCAAAGCCGCATCGGAATCGCCACTCTGAAAGGCCCGTACCGCGCTGATTTTCATGGTTGGTAATATTCTGGTGCGCTGTGGCGGCGAAGAGGCGCAGCCACCAGGCCCGCTGGTACTGCACATCCAGCTGCCAGCGCTGCATTTTTTCCACCACGCCGGTGGGAAACGGTTCGCTGTACGATCCGCCCAGGGGGACCTCTTCCCAGGGCGTGTCGAAGGGCTTTTCGATCCGTCCCTCGCCGCGGCGCCGGTACTCAAAATGGAGCTGTGCGCGCCAGCGCGACACCGGCCACCAGGATATGGCGCATTGCAGCCTGTCGAAATCGTTGCCGAGAAAATGGCCCAGGGGCTGATTGCGGTGCAGCCATTTCTCCCAGGGGCCGCCCTGGCCGTTATACGTGCGGTTGGTGATGCGCGTATACTCCAGCATCACATCGGCGCCCCTGATCCCCAGCGGATCGGCGCCATTGATGCCGCAGAGGAGGCCGTAGGCATTGGGTTCGAGGTCGCCGGGGCCGGTTTTTTCGAGCTGGACGTCATCGATGAGCAAATCGGCATGGATGAACCAGCGTTTTTTCAATAACGCCGCGAGGTGAATGGATCCCATGGTATTGCCGCCGCTCGGGCCATTCATCTGTTCGCCGTGATAGGAGAGGAACGGGTTGAAATAGGCAAAATCCAGGCCGGCATCCGGCCCGCCGAAGAGGATGGCCTCGCCGATGCCGATGTGGAGATTTTCAAGCGGGCTGATTTGCAGATGGTGCAGGGTCAGGTAGCGGTTCTGGTGACCCGGGGCGCCATCGATGGCATAACCTGTCGCGTTCAGCGTGGCTGTGATGAAGCGGTAAGTCAGCCACTTGTAGTGATATCCCAGTTCCAGATGGTCGAGGGGTCTTGCGTAATCGGAGAGCAGCAGCGCCGCATCCGCGCCGGGGCCGAAGCGCAGATAGTCGCGGCCGAAACCGGCGCTGAATCCGCCGTGATGCGCGCGCACATACGCCTGTTCGGTATAGCCGGCGTACCCGCTCTGCCGGATGCCGAGATAGGCGGGGGCTTCATCGAGGCGGTTATCGAAGAGCATGGTATTGTAAACTTCCAGCCAGGGTGCGGGTTTGAAGGCGAGATTGAGGCGCTGAATGCCGTGATATTGAAACAGCGCTTGGCCGCCGCTGCCTTCATGGAAGGATTCGATCGCCACGCCGGCCTCGCCGGATTGCAGGGTGGTTTGTTTCAGGTAATCCCTCAGCACCAGCGCATGTTCATAAGCGAGGCGCGTGGCATCGCTGCTGCTGCCGGCCTCTTTTTCGACCAGGTTCAGGACGGGATCGGCATGATAAGGCCGCGTCAGGGGCGACAGCCGCCACAGATAACCGCGGTGTTGCAGAAAAGCAATCGATGGATCCGTCCAGTGGGAAGGCCGCAGCGATTGTGGCCAGGTCGGATGGGCGAAAAAAAGCACAAAAAACGGGATGAGCCTTCTCAGGATGAAGGGGGCTGTTGCTTCTTTGGCGCAAAAGCGCATATCGGTATCCAGTGCAGCGGGTTAAGCCGGAAAGATCCTGATTTAAACGGATTGATGAGCACGATGGTCACCGGATGCCACGGGGACAGGGATGGACCATCACCGGTAGAATATGCGAAGAAAATTGCTCAATGTCAAGAATTACATCAGCAGAACCTTGTGACAGACGTGACAGGGG
>DCUM01000105.1:0-1292 GCA_002327255.1 bacterium UBA2214
CCGATGTAGAATTCCAGGGCATCGCCCATCCACGCCTGGCTGCCGGAGACGATGGGCTCGTTGCCCATGGCGTTGATGTCATCATCATTGACTTCGGCGGAGATGTAGAGATAGTTGTCATCGATGATGAAGGTGGCATTCCAGGACATATCCGGGGATTCCGGCGTCCATCCCAGCGTATCGCTGCCATTGTGGCGCTCGGGCTTGAGACCGTACTGTTTATAATCGGTGAATTCGGTATCGAGACCGTCGAGCGAGAAGACATTGGCGAAATCAGCCACATAGGTCGCGCGCGCCGGCATGCTGGTGGAGCAGGTCAGTGGACCAACCTTGGACTGTTCCGTCGGATCGAATTCCGTACCGGTGGCATCCACCGCCGTAACCGCAAAGTAGCGCGTCACTTCGTTCTCTTTGCTGGAGTAGGGACGGAAGTCGTAATACTGCGTGCCATGAGGGACGGCATTGCCGATGAGCTTCACGCCGGGGGCGGTGACATCGGTGATGGGCACATCGCTCATGTAGACCTTGTAGGTTTCCGTGCCGATTTCGTTGTCTTCCCAGGTGATGTTGAAGAGATCAAAAACAGCGCCGGCGGTTCTGACGGTATTTATCCGCCCGGCAGTGACGGGTGATGCCACAGCCCCTTCGGGTTCCTTGATGCCGATCAGGGTGAAATTATCAAAATAGATGCTGCCGGCCCAGTTGTTGGGGACATTGTAATAGACCTGGCATCCCATGGTCAGAACGGCTTTCGGGTCGATTCCGCCCGAAGTGACGAACTGCATCACATCGTAGGTCATGGTGTTCCACTTGCCGGGCTGAAAGGTGGAGTCGTTGAGGAAGAAGGATTTTTCGGTCCAGTTCCAGGTGTTGTGATCCATGGCAAATATGGAGATCTGCGCGCCCAGCGGGGCATCGGCGGGCACCCAGACATCCAGGGTGACGGCCGTGGCGCCGGTATCGCTGCTGGTCCAGCCGAGGTTGATGTTGCCGTTATCAAACGAACCCTTTTTGGAATTATCCAGCGCTTTGCTGAAATCCCAATCGGTCTTCAGGACGCCAGCGGTGCGGCCGCTGGGATCCGCCGCCTGGGCGACGCCGATCAGCGCAGCACCCCAGCCGTTGTTGGAGAAACCCTGGGTGCCGCCAGAGGCCTTTTCAAAACTGCCGAGGACCCATTTGTCGCCCACTTCGAGGGTGTGCAGTTTGAAATCATCGATCAGCACGTTTCCGGTCCAGGTCTGGCCGGCGCCGAAATAGATTTCCAGGCCACCCTTGACCTTGAGCCACGG
>DCUM01000105.1:1421-7991 GCA_002327255.1 bacterium UBA2214
GTGGCGAAATAGGCGCCTTCAGCGGCTTCGGACTTCCATAAAAAATTCACCGGATCGGTGCCGATCGCGGCCTTGAAATCACCCTGCGCGGCATCGCAGCTGAGTGCCAGCACCTGGTTGGTTGCGTCAAGGGGATCGGGATCCAGAGCGAGGGCCAGGCCCGCATTGCCCCAATAGATGCCAAAATTCGCGTTAGTGGTGGTGAAATCAGCCACCATCACCGGCTCGACGCCGAGGAGGGCGAAATTATCGAGCAGGACATCGCCGGCAAAACCGGCTGAACTCTTGTCGCTCGGATAATAAATTTCGATGCCGCCCTTGATCTTGAGCCAGGGCTGAAAATTGGCATAAATACCCATGAAATAACGAACCGGAAAATGGATGGTAACCCACTCGCCGGCCTTGATGTGCTGGCCTTCGCCGGCGATGGAGTATTTGTAATCGGTCCATTGCCAGGAGCCTTCGGCAATCTGCGCCCAGATTTTGATCACGGCGGAATCGGGGAAATCGGCGGGCAGATGGATATCGAAGGTGAAAAACTCGGCGCCAGCGGCATCCGCAGATTTCCAGCCCAGCGGCAGCGGATCGATGCCAATGGCGGCCTTGCCATCGCCCGTCGCGGCGACGCATTCCAGTTTCATGACGCCGGCCGTTCTCCCTGTGGGATCGGCAGACTGCGTCAGCGAAGTCAGGGCATCGCCCCAGAACTTGCCAAAACCCTGTGTGCCGGCGGCGGCCGCTTCAAAGTCAGCCTTGACCTGTGAAAAGGCCATGCTGCTCAGCACGACAAGTGCCAGTACCACAAACATCATGCGTGAAAAAAGTTTCATGCTTGCCTCCTGATACAATTGATAAATGGGTGGGACTGCCTGTAATAAAGGGTCACTGCAACGTGGCGGCGAACGCCGCCGTGCCAATCGCTTCACCTCCTTCCCGGTGTTTCTGTTGTGGAACTTGGGTGGCTCTGCAGGCCGGGCGCTGCAGCGCTCAGGCCTGCTCGCGTATGGCCACTGATTCCCGTTCTATGAGCCGCGTCGGCACCAGCGTGGTCACCGGCAGCCCGATTTCGTGATTCAAAATCTTGAAAAGCGACCGCACCGCGATGGACCCCATCTGCTCCTTGTAGACGCGCACCGTGGTCAAGGGTGGCGAGATCATCTTGCCCAGTTCAATATCGTCAAATCCGACGATGCTGATCTCTTCCGGAATTTGCAGCTGCTGTTCCTGAATGGCTTTGTAGCCGTAGATGGCATTGATATCGTTGGCCGCAAAGATGGCGGTCGGTGCATCCGGCAGTCTCAGCAGGGCCTGGACGTGATGGTAGCCCTTCTCCAGCCCGCCGGTCTGTACCAAATCCTGCTCGAAGGGGATACGGTAGAATTCGAGCGCCTTGAGGTAGCCTTCATAGCGCTGCCGGAAACTGAGGCGATCGAGATCGCCTGAGATGAAGGCGATGCGGCGATGGCCGTGCTGGATGAGATATTGAATGGCTTCAAAGGCGCCATGTTCGTTGTCGATGAGCACCTGCGAGAACCGGCTGGTCGTGATTTTGGGATCAACAAGAACGGTGGGTATCTCCAAAAAGGAGAGCTGATCGATAAAGTTTTGATGGAGCACGCCGACGAGAACCAAACCGTCCACCTGACGTTCACGGATCATCTTGGGCATTTCGCCGGTGTAGATTTCGGGCAAGAGATGAAGGACCAGGTTATAATTATTGACGGCGAGTTCGGCCTCGATGCCTTCGAGGACGCGGGAGTAGAAAGGATTGAGTGAGAGCGGCGTGCTTTCCCGGCAAAAGATCACGCCGAGATTTTCGGTGATCCTGGTCTTGAGACCTTTTCCCAGGGCATTGGGATGAAAGTTGTGGGCTTTGGCGATTTCGATGATTTTTTTCCGGGTTTCCTCGGCGACATCGGGTTTGCCGTTGAGCGCCTTGGAGACGGTGGAGACCGAGCAGTGGGCTGCCTCGGCGATACGTTTGATGGTGATCACACCAACTCCGTATATTAAGGTGATTGTAAACTTCGAAATCGTTTTCGAAAGACATAAAAAAGATACATTTTTTATCCCTTTTTGTCAAGTTATTTTTCGAAATAGTGTGCTTTTTTTCGAGAGGGCCTAGACCTCAGAGTTGAATATTGTTATTTATATTATATTTAATTCATTTCTCCCAAGTTGTTGTTTTCGAAATCGTTTTCGCTAATTGTCAGATTTTTAAGAAATAAGTGCCTTTTTTCAGGCGCCTTCTGCCTTCGCATAAAAAAAGCCCCCCAGGAATCAACTGAGGGGCTGGCTTGAGGCCTGCCGACAAGGAACACCAGGCCTGCGCGGACGGCCGCCATCTCATGCACCACGGCCATCGCAACTTTTGTGGTCACTTCACGACCGGAAATTCCGAAATCCACAACGTGGTACAGCCACAGGGGATCAGTCGCAGCGGCTCTTCCGGCTCGTGCAGCGCTCCACCAGATACAAAATCGAGCGGAAGGGCACGCCGCTGTACTCCGACAGTCCGATCTCGCAGGTACGGCTGGTGCTGTAGCCCTCACGGCATCCCTGCGGCACCTGCGCGCGCAACGACCGCAAGCCGTGGGCATTGAGTTCCGGATAGGTGAAACCGCGATCGCCGGCAAAACCGCAGCAGTTGTTATCCGCCATCACCACGTTTTTCGCACACAGCAACGCCAGTTTGAGGAACGCCTCCTCCAACCCCATCTTCTTGGCGCTGCACACCGTATGCAGGAGAATGGGCTCCTCCTGCTGCGTGAATTGCAGCCGCGGCGCCAGATACGCCAGCGTGAAGGCGATGGGCTCGTACAAATGGATCCGCTTGTCCAGCGTCTCCTTCATGCGATAGAGACACGGACTCATATCGGCGAGCACGGGAAGGCGGCCCTGTTCCGAGGCTGCCCACAAGGCATCGTTCAATTCAGCCGCCTTGCGGTCGCCCGCTTCCTTGTATCCCTTGCTGGCAAAGGCCATGCCGCAGCACAATGCATTCAACGGCTGCGGATAGACGATCTCGAAGCCGGCCTTGTGCAGCAGCCGCTCCGTGAGGCGGGGCAGATCGACATCCTCCGGCTCGCCTTTGGCCGGCCCCATGGCGCGGGTGATGCAGGAGGGGAAATAGACCACCTGCGGCGCATCTGATGATGCCTGTGGCGCCCGTATCCTGATTCTGCGGCTGCCGCGCGGCATGTGCGGCGTCCACTGCGGAATCAGGCCGCCGCTCAGCTTGCGCAGGCCGCCTGCGATTTCGCCCAGCAAGGCGGTATGGAGTACCGTATGGGCGGCGTTCACCACATTCAATCCCAATCGTGCCCCCGCCGTCACCAGCGCCATATGAGCGGCCAGGAAACCGGCCACGCGGCGCGCGAACCGCGGGGCGACCCGGCAGCGCAATTCCTTGATCAGTTTTCCGGTATCGATCTCAACCGGACAAGCCAGCGCGCAGAGGCCGTCTGTGGCGCAGGTTTCATCGCCGTAATAAGTAAAGGCTTCGGTGAGCCGGTCCAGCCGCTCGAGATCCTCCGCGCTGGCGGCCAGCCGCTCGATTTCGCGGAAGGCGACAATGCGCTGCCGCGCCGAGAGGGTCAGTCCGTTGGAGACGCAGTGCGGCTCGCAAAATCCGCATTCAATGCACGTATCCACCAGTTCATGCGCGGCGGGCAGGGGCTTGAGATTTTTGAGATGTATTTGCGGATCGTCATTGAGGAGGACGCCCGGATTGAGCAACTGGTGCGGATCGAAGAGTTTTTTGATCTCCTGCATGATCGCCACCGCCTCTTCCCCCCACTCCAGGGCGACATAGGGCGCCATGTTGCGGCCGGTGCCGTGTTCCGCTTTCAACGAACCGTCATATTTTGTCACCACCATGTGGCAGACCTGATCAAGAAAATGGCGGTAGCGTTCCACTTCCGCGGGCAGGTTGAAGTTTTGACTGAAGACAAAATGGAGGTTGCCTTCCAGCGCATGGCCAAAAATGATGGCGTCTTCATAGCCATGTTTCCGGAACAACCCCTGCAGTTCCAGCGTTGCCTGCGCCAGCCGCGGCACCGGAAAGGCGACATCCTCGATGATCACCGTGGTGCCCTTCGGGCGCACCGCGCCCACGGAAGTGAGCAGGCCTTTGCGGATGCTCCACAGCCGGCTGTACTCGACGGGATCGGTGGTGAAGGAAACGGGCAGATGAGTTGGAATGGATTGCAGCGCGGAGAGAATCTCCCGCACCTGACGCTGCAGGAGATCGGCCTGCGGGGCGCGGGTCTCCACCAGCAGTGCGGCGGCGCCGGGGGGCAGTCCGGGCAAATAATCCGGCATGCCCGTCTTGTTTTCAACCGAGCGCAGCGCGGCGCGGTCCATCAGCTCCACCGCATCCACAGGCGCGCATTTCAGCAGGGCCACCGCCCGGCACGCCTGGCCGATGTCCGCAAAAATCATCAGGGCGGTGGCTTTATGGGCATATTCCGGCAGCGTATTGAGCGTGATCTCGGAGAGGAATCCCAGCGTCCCTTCGGATCCCACCAGCAGATGCTGCAAGATATCCACCGGATCCTCATAGTCCACCAGGGCATTGAGACTGTACCCCGTTGTATTCTTCAATTTATATTTGCGGCGGATGCGCCGGGAGAGCGCGGCATCAGCCAGGGTTCGGGCGCGCAGCTCCGACAGGGCGCGCAAAAAATCGCCGTGACTGCGGCGAAAGGCCTGCACCGACTCGGCGCAGCCGCTGTCGATGACGGCGCCGTCGGCGAGCATGATGCGCAGCCCCGCCAGGGTGCGATAGCTGCTCGGTTCGGTGGCGCAACACATCCCGCTGGCGTTGTTGGCGACGATGCCGCCAATCATGGCGGAGTGCAGGGAGCCCGGATCCGGGCCGATCTTGCGGCCCCAGGGCAGCAGCACCTGGTTGGCGACGCCGCCGATGACGCCGCTCTGGCAGCGAATGCGCGCGCCATCGTCCTCGACGGCCGTTTTTTTCCAACCCTGGTCGAGCATCACCAGCACCGAATCGGTGATGGTCTGACCGGAGAGACTGGTGCCGGCCGCGCGAAACGTCAGCGGCGTTTGGAGACGCTGGCATTCGCGCAGCAGGAGTCGAATATCCTCCTCGTCGTGAGCGCGGACGATCAGTCGCGGCACCAGGCGGTAAAAACTGGCGTCGCTGCCGAGGGCGAGGAGGCGCAGATCGTCGTGGATGAGCCGCTCCTCGGGAATGTGCGGGATGAGGCGCTCATGGAGCTGTTGGTATTTTCCGGCCAGCATGTGCAGATTTTCCTATTTTAGCATTTTCCACAGATAGGCATATTCAATGGCATTCATAAAGGCGCGCTGTTCGTTGGTGCTGCCCGAACCGTGTCCGCCTTCCATATTCTCATAATAGTAGAAAGGGTATCCCAGACTCTCCATTTTGGCGGCCATCTTGCGCGCGTGTCCAGGATGCACACGGTCATCCCGCGTGGTGGTCGTGAACAGCGGCACAGGATATTTGATCCCGGCCCTGAGGTTCTGATAGGGAGCGTATTTCTGTATATAGGCCCATTCCTCGGGGAGATCGGGATTGCCGTATTCGGCCATCCAGCTGGCGCCGGCGAGGAGTTTGTTGTAGCGGAACATATCGAGCAGAGGTACCTGGCAAACCACGGCCTTGAAGAGTTCCGGCCGCTGCGTCAGCATCACACCCACCAGCAGGCCGCCGTTGCTGCCGCCCATGACGCCGAGATGCCGCGGATTCGTTATCTTGCGGCGGGTGAGGTCTTCTGCGATGGCGATAAAATCATCATACGCTTTTTGCCGGTTCTCTTTCAAGGCCGCCTGGTGCCATTGCGGGCCGAACTCGCCGCCGCCGCGGATGTTGGCGAGCACATAGACGCCGCCGCGCTCCAGCCACGCCAGTCCGATGCGATCGAGGTAATTGGGAGTCAGCGAGACTTCAAAACCGCCGTAACCGTACAGCAGGGTCGGTTGGGCGCCGTTCAGGTCGATCCCCTTGGCATGGATGATGAAATAGGGGATTCTGGTTCCATCTTTGGAAATCACTTCATGTTGAGCGGTTTGATACTGGTCCCCATCGTAAAATGCGGGCAGACGCTTGACGCTCTCAA
Source organism: bacterium UBA2214 (assembly GCA_002327255.1). Taxonomy (GTDB): domain Bacteria; phylum Zhuqueibacterota; class Zhuqueibacteria; order Residuimicrobiales; family Residuimicrobiaceae; genus UBA2214. Next base: position 7,529 of record DCUM01000105.1, read on the forward strand.
AGGAACTGCCCGCATTTTTGCTGTAGTACAAAGTCGCGGGCGTCAGAAAACCGCTATGGGTGAAAAAGAGGCGGTTCGACGCTTCTTCCGTGGCGGCGATGCGGATCTGGCCGAAATCGGGGGCGCCGATCTTTTCTTGCTGCCAGGCACCCTTCCTGAATTTGAAGCGATAGAGTTCTGCGCGGACATTGCGGAGCAGGGTGACCAGAAGATAGTCTCTGGTATCATCAACGGCCAGAATACTCGATCGTTCGTCAGGGATGAAAACCGCTGCGAAGTGGCGATCCCCTTTGAGGAAGCGATCATAATCAATGGCATAGAGTCCGCCCTGTTTCAGCGTCCGGCCCGCGATCTCCCAGTCGCTTTTAAGCTGCAGCAGCAGTTGGTTTTTGAAGAGAGCGGCGATATCCGCGTCTTCGGGAAAGTCAAGCGGAATCTGCCGGCCGCCGTCCAGGGCGAAATA
>DCUM01000105.1:8014-9410 GCA_002327255.1 bacterium UBA2214
ACGGCGCGGATGCTCATATCCGTGGGTTCGCCGGTGTAAATCGTTTCCGCCGCACTCAGGGGCGTGCCGCGGCGCCACAGCTTGCAGAGGCGCGGATAGCCGGAGGTGGTCAGGGTGCCTACACCGAAATCGGTGCCGATGAAGAGGGTGTTGCCATCCACCCAGGTGACGTTGCTTTTGGCGGCGGGCAGGAAAAAACCGTCCGGGATGAAGCGCTTGTTCACGGCATCGAATTCACGCGTCTCCACCGCATCGCTGCCGCCGCGGGAGAGGTAGATGAGGCAGCGCTGGAAATCGGGATAGAGGAAATGGGCGCCCTTGAAGACCCATTTTTCATTCTCGGCCTCGCAGAGCGCATCGATATCGAGCACGGTCTCCCAGGGGGGGGCACCTTTAAGGTATTCCTGGAGGGTGGTGCGGCGATAAAGACCGCGAACGTGCTTTTCGTCCTGCCAAAAGTTGTAGAGGTATTGGCCGCGTAGTGTGGGATAGGCGATCCGCTCTTTGGCATTGAGTACCTGCAAAATGTCCTGTTGCAGCGCCGCAAACTCCGGCTCATTTTGCAGAACCGACAGGGTGCGGTTGTTTTGCGTCTTGACCCATTCGATGGCCTGGTCGCCGTCCACTTCCTCGAGCCAGAGGAGGGGATCGTCCAGTTCCTGGGCGAAGAGCATGAGCGGAAAAAGGCACAGGGTGAGCAGGATCAGGGGAAACAATTTGATGAACATATGGGAACTCCTTATGGGAATTTTCAGACGCAGATGCAGATTCAAATCGGCAACTCAAAGTAAATATTTGCCGGACAAGAATCAAGAAAAAATCCGCTGCCTCTTTTCCGGCTCACCGGCCTGCGCGTTTGTCGCACGCGCTTTGTGACATGCACAGGCTGCCTTTTTTGCCATCAGGCAGCAAAGAGACCTGATGCAGCAAAAGGACGTTTTGGTCGAATGCTACGACCAAATTGTCGATTATCGGCCGGTGCGTATATCGAACCCTCATTATATACTTATGTTTATTATTGTTTTATAGTTTGATTACTTATTGGCATGGGAATTGCATTTCAGACCCGAATAGTGTACCAGCATGATATTTATCACATATCTGCAACGCAGGGGTTGCATGCGTAAGTATAAATGGTATATTAAGGTATGATTCCACTTTGCGAGATTGTGTGAAAACGCCCGACAACCCCGGGTGTCGCGTTTTTTGCGACCCCGGGGTTAAACAAACGTTTTCACACAGTCTCTGCGTTCGGGCGGAATCGCGGCGATGAGCATCGAGTGCCTGCGCTCTCGCCACACTCAGGCGGAATCGGACGCTTGGGCAAATGCGCCCCCTTCGGGGGCTACTGCTCAGCGCCGCGATGATCTGCAACATTACGGAGTCACTCTGCCAT
>DCUM01000259.1 GCA_002327255.1 bacterium UBA2214
GGCAGATGGGATCGCTTTCTACGCCTGATTCCCTGTACCCCTGTTCCCCGATCCCTTTCAGGCGCTCCCTGCGCGCAGGGTTACCGGGAAGGCGTTGCCGGCCGCGTGGGCTCAGCGGATGAGCTCAAATCCCTCGGGCCGCAGCGGCGGTGTCACATCGGGGGTGACCCGCTTGAGGTGGCGAAAGCGCATGGCATCGGCGGCGACAAATCCATTACATTGATTGGTGATACGAACGTAACTGCCCGTCCCCTCCGGCAGATAGAGAATCGCGATGCGGTTCCAGCGCCCGTAGTTTTTGGTCTGGTCGATGATGCCGGAGAGCTTGCGGGTATTGGCGATGACGATTTCAAAGGGGACATCCGCGGCTTCCTGGTAGGCGGAAGGGGTCTCCCCCACCATGGGATGCCACTCCGAAATTTCATAATAGCCCGCCACCCCGATGGTCGGACGAAACGTGACGCTGCCCATGCCAAATCGCTTGTCCGAATAATAGTATCCGATGCCATTGGAATCACTGCTGACCCACTGCGAATAGCAGCGATTGCGCAGGGTAAAATCAGAATTCTCATGGGCTTTGTCTTGTACCGGATAGAAAGCACCTTCGAAGCGGGCGCGCGCTGTTCCGGGCGAAGTGTCGTTGTAATAGCACGTGCCAACGATGATATCAGCGACCACCGTATCGGGATGACTCAGCAGCAGAATGCCGTCGCCGATGTTCTGCTTGGGAACGCCGCCCAATTCGCCATAGAGCTCCACCGCATCAAAGAGACCACCGCTGTTTTTGCGTTCAGACGTGCCGGCCATATTGCGTTGACCGCCGAGGAAGCGGTAATAGGGGCCGGCATATCCGGGCAATCCGGACAGCATCGCGGCGGTCACCGTGACCACCCGCCCCGAGGCGTTGCAGATAGCAGCCCCGTGATCAAAAAAACGCACAAAGACATCCCCCAAACCGGGTATTTTTTGCCCGATGGAAGTGGGATAACCGAGTTCGACATCGAACTCATCGTAATAGAGCGACATGCTGTATTCATTGCCATAGGTCATGCCATAATAGGCGCCGGAAACCACTGCGGCGGTCAGGCCGTAGCGCATCTTTTTATAGTCCATCGAATGCGAGAGCCGGTCCACATAATCCTCGACCATCATGAAAACCGAATCGTGCGCCGCTTCCCAGAGCTGGTTGACGCGGATGAGTTCGGGACAGGTGTACGCGAATCGCATATATCCTTCCCACATCATGCCGTCGCAATAGCGTATGGGATACGGGTCGCCCTCCTGCGCGGAGCCCATGTTGATGGCGATGACGGCGGGTTTCCCGGGATTCAGGGCAGAGAATTTCTGCCGCTCATAGGGGAGCATCTGCTGGATGCCTTGCGCCCATTGCGCATTGAACCAGTTAAGACCTTTTCCGGGTTCGCTCATGTCATCGAGACCATTCCGATCCAGGTCGACGGTTGAATTGAACTCTCCGCTCCAGAAGAAGAAGCGGAAGGAATCGTAAAAGACGCCGTCGAAACGGCTGAAATCCTGCTTGTTGGCAGTGAAACGCTGATCGATGAAGTAAGCCCAGAAGGGCTGGCCGTTGACATCGGATGCAAAGGGTGTGAGATTGTGTATGTAGCCGAATCCGATGAAGCGGATGGGACGCCTGAGGGAATCTCCGGCTGGATGTTCCTTGTTGATCGCGTAATCCGCGCTCACCGGGATGCCATAGAGGGTGGTATCATCGTAGCTGGTAAAACTGATCCAGTCGTCCTCGCCGAGGAGCGCATAGATGTCGTCTTTGACGCTATTCATTTTCAAACCGGCCGTGCTGTTGACGCGAATTTGCGTGTCGCCCGGCTGAGCCGGCGCCGTCAAGGTGCCATAATAGGCGGAGTAGACAAATGTGCCGGGCGGCCAGAGCGGATTTCCCGGCCAGATGCCCTGCCGGGAAGTGCCCAGAATCAGCGTCTCCGGATTATGCCTGCGAATACTGTCATTGAGCGCATACGCATTAATCCCGGCACCGCCGTGGATGGCGAGATCGTAGCGGCTGAAAAAATTCTGCACCGCTCCCCCGCTGATACCACCGGGGCGTTGAAAGACCAAACGAGGAAAAGGCGGTTTGTAATTTTGAGCCCTTGCGGGTATGAGAGGTAGCAACCAGCATATAACCAATAGATAGAGAAGACAAATGGAAGGCACCCGGAACCGCGATAAAACCATGAAAAGCTCCTCGAAAAGCAGATTCATTGCAGGATACGATATTCTCTGGCTGTCATATCGTATAGTACCGACAAAAGAGGCGTTTTGCAGATGAGAAGTGCTGAGGCGGGCAGGTCTGTTTACTGACCGGAGGCTTTGATGACTTCCGGAATGGTGCGCAGAATGATTTTCATATCCAGCCAGATCGACCATTCGTCGATATACTGGAGATCGAGCTGCATCCATTCCTGAAATTTCAGTTGGTTGCGCCCATTAATTTGCCAGAGGCAGGTGAGGCCTGGCCGCATGCTGAAGCGCCTCAGCGGCCAGTGTTCATAAATGCCGTTGACATCGCGCAATGGCAACGGCCTGGGACCGACAATGCTCATTTCCCCCCTAAGCACGTTGATCAATTGGGGTATTTCATCGATGCTGGTTTTGCGCAACCAGCGCCCTATCGGCGTAATACGAGGATCCCGGGAGATTTTAAAAGCAGGGCCGTCCGCCTCGTTGAGGTGTTCGAGGGCCGGTTGCAGCGATTCCGCGTTGTTGACCATGGTGCGAAATTTATAGATTCTGAACTGCCGGCGGTTGTAGCCGACGCGTTGCTGCCGGAAATAAACCGGGCCTGGTGAAGTCACCGCAATCATCGCGCTGACGATGATGAAAAGCGGCGCCAGAATCAACAACCCGACACCCGCCAGCACAATATCCATCATCCGTTTAATCCAAAAATGATCGAGCTGTTGCGGTGTGCTGCTGTGAATGGTCAGCATCGGCACACCGTCCAGATCGTAGGCACTGGTGCGCGCAGTCTTCAGCTCAAACCAGTCAGAGGGCACACGGCACATAATGCCCAACTCACCACAAAAATGGGCGATGCGCCGGATCTGTTCATAATAGGATTTGATCGGCAGTGCGATAAAGACCTCATCGATGATATGCCGGGCGAGATAATCAGGAAAAGCATCCAGGGTACAGAGCCAGCGCCCCTGCCACAGCCGCGTATTCCGGGGTTGATCGTCGACAAATCCGACCAGACGATAACCCAGATCACGGCGGTTGAGTATCTTTTGCGCAAGATCGACCGCGCGCGCACCGCTGCCAACCAATACCACATAACGCAGGTTGCGTCCATGCCGGCGCAGAAAGACAAGGCCTTGTCGCACGAGCGTTCGCGCAAACAGGGTGGCACTGAAGGCCAGCGACCAAAAGATGAACAAGCTCCGCTTATCCAGCTTTTCCGGCGTCAACAAGAGCGTCAACGCCGCAAAAATCACCGTCCCCGCTGTGACCGCTCTGAAAATGTCAAACCACTCCCTGAGACGATCATCCAGACGACGAACCGCATAGAGGCCGAAAAATAAAAACAAGCGGTTCCACGCCAGGGCGAGAAGCAGGAGAATAATCAGCTCGGAGAGTTGGATGTGCAGGGAGAGCGTATGGGTGAAGAGCTGTTCTGAGAGATTGAAAGCGTGCAGATTGCGCGTGACCGTCAGCACCGCCGCCAGAATCACGAGATCGAGGATGCGCGTGCCATGGGCAAGTATTTTTTTGCGAATAGGGTTCATCTCCTCCATCCACCACACAGGAAGCCGATCCACAGATGACTGATGCGCTTTCTACTCATTCAAGCCATGAGTATGGTTGAATAATCTGCAAATTGTTTTGCAATCTGTGTGCCAGAAAGCGAAGAACGGGGCACAACTTTTATTGTATTATTTATACTTAATTTATAATATCTATCGTTATCAGGTTCGCCGCAGTATGCCGGCAGAAAGGTATGGTATTCGCGACATCGTCACTGATTCCAGTCAGTTACGCGACAGGAGTGACCGTTCCGTATAGGCCAGACCATATTTTCGCATCTTGTTATACAAGGTGCCACGACTGATGCCAAGTGATTGTGCCGTGCGGCTGACATTGCCCGCGTTTTTTGTGAGCGCTTTTCCAATCAGTGCTTCTTCTGCTTCTTCGATCTGGAGTGAGTGAATGCCGATCTGGATCGCCACTTCGGACTCGCCGACTTCCATTCCCGCCAGATAGAGCGCCTGCCCATCGATGCGATTGCTCCGGCTCATCACCGCGGCGCGTTGCAGAACGGTATAAAGTTCACGGACATTCCCTGGAAATTCGCTGTTGCGAATCTTACGCAGCGCCTCACTATCGAGCTCTCTATCGGGCAGTGACAGCTCCTCACGAATCTGCCGCAGCAGTACCCGGCACAGCGGTTCCAGGTCGGTCAGGCGCTCTGACAGATTCGGGATCGCGATCTTGCTGCTGTCGATCTGCGCGAAGAGTCCGGATTTGGCACGCGACAGCGGCGCCTCGGTGAGGCCGATGATGCGCACGCCCGAAGTCGGCAGCGTCCGGCTTTGCTCCTGGACGAATTGCAGCAGACGGTTTTGCACCGAAGCCGGCAGGCAATGGCACGCATCGAGCAGCAGAGTCGCATCATAGGCGGGATGGAGCAGTCCGTCCCGGGAGCTGAAGAGCTCCAGCAAGAGATCTCCCGAGGTTTTGTTGGCACAGGAAATTCTGAACAGAGGCTGATAGCGTCTGGGACTGAGGAAGTGCAGGAGCCTGGCAAAATAGGTTTTTCCGGATCCACTTTCGCCACTGATGAGGACGTGCGTCTCCTTGCGGGCGATCTCTCCGAGGAGCTGAAAAGTATTGCGTATCTCCTCGCTGGAGCCCACCACCTCTCCCAGATCGCGCTCGCGCAACCAGCCGATATGTTGTGCAACCCGGTGCGGTGCGGACAGATTGAGCAGCAAAGTCCGGGCTACGGCTTCCGGCGCTTCTTCCGCAAGAACCGGCTGCAGCAGATAATCACTGGCGCCCAGGCGAATGGCCTGCATCGCCGCATTGATATCAGCAGCCGCCACAACGGCAATCACCGGCTTGCCCGGATAAAACGCAAGCACATCGCGCAGCAAATACAAGGGGGCCGGATGGGGGCTGATATCGACAATGGCGGCATCAAAGTCTGCAACATGCTGCATAGTGTAGCGAAATTCCGCGTCCGAGCCGCTGCGAATCACCCGCCCCCCCGCATCGCTCAAACCGGATGACAACAGGTACAGTGTCCGCTCATCGCCAGAGAAAACAAAAAATCGTCCCAAATCAGCCATAGCATCTCCCTTTGAGGACTCTATCAAAATCCACAGGTTAACCGCAGCATAGCGAAAGCGCGGAAAAGCGGAATTTAAATACAAAAAGTGTACCACAAATTAACAACAACGGCCGCAATCAACACAATCTAATCTATTGTTTTTTATTATCAAAACAGAAGGGGCCCGCGGAACCGTTCGCATCAGATTGTTTCCTGATGAGACGGTGTATCAAAATTGAACACTCTGGTTGCCAGGCAGTCAGCGGGATGACAGGGGGTTGTCAGGGCAAGGTGCACTTTCACTGTGAAGATGCTTGTCGGGCACGCGCAGGAGCAGGATGGCGCCGATGAGCATATTGACGGCGAGCACGGCTATGGCGGCTTTGTATTTGATCACGTCCCCATAGCGCGCCAGCGCAAAGGTTACGGAACTCCACAGCAGCGGCCCCAGAACGGCTGCAATTTTGCCGGAGAGCGCGTACAAGCCGAAAAATTCGCCCAGCTTTTCGCGCGGCACCAGCGAGATGAGCAAGGGGCGGGCGGAGGTCCAGGTGGATCCCATGAGCATACCGATCACCATGCCGAAGCCCCAGAACAGAAACCGACTGCTGGTACCCACCACACCCGCCATCGTCAATACCCACAGCAGAATGACGCCCAACAGGGTTTTCTTGGGACCAAAATGGTCAGTCAGTATGCCGCACAACGCAGAACCGACGACTGCAGAGGGAATCACGATGACAAAAAACTGGTTGGCTTCAGCACGGCTGAATCCCATAACCGCCTGCGTGTAAATGCCCATATAGATGATCACGGTCTCGATGCTGTCTTCATACAACAGTTTGGCCAGCAGGAATCGGGGCAGTCCGGGATAGCGCTTGGAATCGACCAGCGAGCGGAAGGTCTTCTGATAGGCGGTTTTGAGGCGCCATTTCCCCGTATGCACGAGTTGCGTCACAGGTTCACGAACGAAGATGAAGACGGGAATGGCAAACAGCAAAAACACCACGGCGGTGGGTATGAAAGCGGCGACGGTGCCGCCGGCTTGAATGCCGGGGATGGCGAAGCCGTAAAAGTTACCTTCCACAAAAAGAGCGGCGGCGGCCAGGCCGAGTATCGAACCGAGGTAGCCAACCGCGACACCGTAACCCGATACTCTGCCGATGGTGCGCGGCGTGCTCACGGCAGGCAGCAAGGCATTATAAAAAACCAGGCCACCCTGGTAGCTGTAATTGGCGACGATGAATACGATGAGCACCAGTGGAATCAGCCAGCCCAAATGGGTGATATGAGCGCCGATCACCCCGAGCAGGGCGGTGCCCGCTATGCAGACAAAGGTGAACAGGGCCAGCAATTTCATTTTGCCGCCCTTGTGATCTGACCAGCCGCCGAGGACAGGCATGGTGAGGGCAACCAGTATCATGGAAAAAGAGTTGGCAAAAGAGACGATGAAATCGCTCTGCCCCAGGTTGATCACGATCCAGGTGCCAAAATAGAGTGAAACGACATTCATGGAATAGGCCGTATTGGCCAGATCATAGAGAATCCAGGAGAGGGTGGCCATGAGGCGTGGTTTTCCGGGTTCGGCTGTATCCATAGAGCGTTCGTCGTCGTTTCAGTATGAAAAGGGATCAGGTGAGTGAATACTGCTCGATGATGCGGCAGAGACGGTTGGCCAATCCCCGGTAACTTCTCGAGGCCGGGAGCACCATGAGCAGAAGGGCCGGTTGTGAAAAGAGCTTTAAAAACCGGAACACCAGCCGCTTTCCTTCCTGGTCTTCGATCACCTGTTCTTTCAGATCGGAGAGTTCGCTGATGCGGCGCACCACTTTTTGCATCCTGGCGATGAGGACGGAAAATTCCACCGCCTGTTCTTCCCGGAGTATCGCTTCTCTCGCAACGGAGGCGGCGAGAACCAGTCCTTCCGGATTGAAGAGATAGATCGCCTCATAGCCGCCCAGTTGGACGAGTTGTTTCATTTCCCGTTCGACCCTGGATTGAAAGGGCAGAGACTCGATGGCTGCGTTGGAAAAGGATGTCTCCACAGCATGACCCTTGAAAAGGTTAAAGTTTGGTCAACAAAAGCTGAATGACGCCGCGCAGGGTCTCGAAAACCGCCACGCCCTGCACCGCAACGGCTTGATAACAGGGCACCTTGAGAAAATTGAGTTTTTGTTGCATGGTATCGATGCTGTCAATGTCCGGCAAATCGCGTTTATTGTACTGGATCACCCAGGGAAACCGCGCCAGCGTATGCCGTTGCTGTATCAGTTTCATCTCCAGATCCATCAAAGCATCGAGATTGTCCTGCATGCGAAACGACTGGCTGTCGGCGACGAAGACGACCGCGTCGGCGCCGCGCAAGACCAGTTTCCGGCTTGCGGCATAGTAGTGCTGCCCCGGAATGGTATAGAGATGAAATCGCGGTTTTTTGTCCTTGATGACGCCAAGGTTGAGTTCAAAAAAATCAAAATAGAGCGTGCGCTCTTCGGGTGATTTTAAAACGACCAGGCGGCCGCGCACCGCGGGATCGAGATGCGCATGCAGATACTCGAGATTGGTGGTTTTTCCACCCAGGCCAGGACCGTAATAAACGATTTTGAATACGATTTCCCGGCGAAACCAGTCGACATGCATAGATGAAAACCAGGGTATGAGTGGGCTATCTGGGCCGGGCGCAGCAGCCGATAGCGATTGCAGCACAGGGGCCGCTATCGGGGCCGCAGACTGCGCTCCAACTGCTTGGACAAAAGATCGCGAAACTCGAAATCAAGAAATTTTTGCGTCTCTTCCCCTTCCTGGCGAAGCTCCTGGATATGGGCACTGATTTTTTCCACGGCATAGTGGGAAAGCACGCGAATGATTCCAAGCGCGACGCGGGTTTCATAAATCACCATGAGAAAGTAATCGTCACTCACCGCGCAAAGATAGAGGTTGCGGGAGTTCCCTTCGTGATAGATGAATTTAAAACGGCCGTCATGCCCCAGAATGGCGGCCAGCTCTGCGGTTGCGGCAAAATCGCCCGCCGCCAGCGCGGTGAGTGCCGAGACATCGATTTGCCCGGCATCTCCGCGGCTGACCACCGTGTACCCGTTCATGTCGGCAAATATCGCCAGTTGCGCCTGGGAACGTCTGAGCAATTCCTCCAGTATCTGTGAAACATGGTGATAGGAGGCCTCAGAGAATACCAGTCTCTTGCCGTTTTTACGCTGTTGCACTTCCATAGAGCAGTTCCATGTTCAATTAATGACCAAACTGCAGTCGCATGATCAGGAATTCAGGCAAGTAATTATCGCGCATGAGTTGCTGCGTGCGTCCGACATCATAGCCGACGCGATGAATCTCCACCACCCGCTCCGCGCTGTCGTAAACGGCCATACTGGCATCGGGATTATTATCGCGAGGCTGTCCCACACTCCCCACATTGATGATATAGCGATGATCCGCCGCCAGTTCAATCCGCACGGTGGTGGTTTGGGTGATGGATTGGTCCGGCATTTGCTCAAAAACCAGGCCTTGATGTGTATGTCCGATAAAGCACAGGTCTGATTTCATGGCGGCAAAATGCAGTCTCGCGTCATAGGTGTTGAGTATATAGGGCCAGTCCATGGGTGCGCGCGGCCCGGCATGCACAAAAAGCGCGCCGGCCATCTCAATAAAGGGTTGATACGCGGACACGGCAGCACGCGCCGCTTCGTCCACGACCGTTGTCTGCCACCGCAAAGCCTGACGGGCATAACTGTTAAAATCGCGAATATCGCTCCGGCCCAGCAGTGCGTCATCATGGTTACCGAGAATGACGCCGGAGGCCTGTGCGGCAATCAGCCGCACACATTCATTGGGAAGCGGGCCGTATCCCACCACATCGCCCAGAGACAGGAGCGCATCACACCGTTCTTGTTCGAGTGCCCGCAAAACCTGCTGCAGCGCTTCCAGATTTCCGTGCACATCCGAGAGGATTGCAATCCGCATGCCTTTTCCCCGGTAATTAATAGAATATACCATTTGCGTGCGCCTGAATCAAGCATATTTTTTGATTTTTATTGCTTCTTTGTCAGGCGTGTATTAAATTGTTACACAGGTGTGCCCAAAAAACGGAGCGAAAAGGCCGGGGCTCAAACCGTTTTCGCTCGACTGCACGGCTACTTTTTCCTCCAGGTTGTCAATAAAGGAGATCCCCTATGTCCCCCGATAAACAGCGTCTGGCCGAATCCATCCGCATGGCCATTGACCTTGAGAAAAAAGGCCGTTCCTTTTATCTGGAAGCCGCGGCAAAAAGCGTCAATCCCACCGGCAAAGCCATTTTCACGCGTCTGGCGGATGAAGAAGCCCTGCATCTGCTGACTTTTGAACGCATGCTGGATCAAAGTGCCAGCCTGACAAAATGGCGCGAATGGGTCACCGCCTACCCGGAGCATCCACCGATTCCCCTCTTTGATGAAAACGCCGTCCGCTCGTCTAAAAAAGCCAGCGCGGATGAACTGCAGGCGCTGCGCATCGCCATGCGCCAGGAGAGCGAAGCGATGCATTATTACGGCAGCATCGCCGGGATGGCGGAGGAGGAAGAGGTGCGGAAAATTTTCGATTTTGTCCGCCAGCAGGAAGTCTATCATTACGATCTGCTCCAGGCGGAATATGATGCCATTACCCAATCAGGATTCTGGTTCGATACACCTGAATTCCGCATGGACGGCAAATTCTGACAACGCCCCACCCCCTGTTTTTTAATAAAAAGGGCTGTTTCACGATATGAAACAGCCCTTTTTCATAACCCTGTGTGGCGGGCGCCTATTGGTTGATCTGCTTGTGCAATTGCAGCGGACGATTCTTTTTATCGCGCATGCGGATGTTGAGCATCTCGACCGTCACCGAAAAAGCCATGGCGAAATAGACATACCCTTTGGGGATATGAAAACCCAGGCCCTCGGCAAAAAGATTGACCCCGATGAGAATCAGAAAACTCAGTGCCAATATTTTTATCGTGGGATGCTTGTCGACGAAATCGCCGATCGCCTGAGCGGAGAACATCATGACCAGCACCGCGATGATAATGGCCAGAACCATGACGGGGACGTGATTGGCCAGTCCCACGGCCGTGATCACCGAATCAAGGGAAAAAACGATGTCGATGACGGAGATCATGGCGATGACGCCCCAAAAATTGGCGGCCTTGTGCGGCACGGCTCTCTCCCGGGGACCTTCCAGGGATTCATGAATTTCCCGCGTGCTTTTGGCGATGAGGAAAAGACCTCCCGCGAGCAAGATGAGGTCCCGCCCCGAAAAGGCATGCGCGAGAAGCGCGAACAGCGGGGTGCTGAGGCGCATGATCCAGGTGATCGACAGCAGCAGCAGAATGCGCATGATCATGGCCAGGCTCAATCCCACAAAACGGGCGCGGCGGCGTTGCCCCAGCGGCAGACGCCCCACCAGAATGGAAATAAAAATGATGTTGTCGATACCGAGGACTATTTCCAGTGATGTCAATGTCACCAGGGAAATCCAGGCCTGGGGTTCCAAAAGCCAATTCATAACTCCCTCTCACAAAACCTTTATATGCTGTTATGCCATCATGTCTGAAAACCGCCGCGAGCCGGGCGCTGGCACACATCCAGCGTGGCGGAGCGCTGCCTGCATCCCCTGCTCCGCCAGGAACACCCCGTGGACGCCGCCGTCATTCCAGCAGCAGGTGTTCCAGCAGGATTTTCAATCCGATCCCTATTAAAATGATTCCCCCCGCTATTTCGACGAGCTTGCCGATCGCCGCACCGGCGCGCTTGCCCAGATAGACCCCGGCGCCGGAGATGAGAAAGGTGGTGATGCCGATGATGACCACCGCCGGGAAAAGCGGCACATCCAGCATCGCAAAAGTGAGTCCCACCGCCAGCGCATCGATACTGGTGGCCACGGACAGAACCAGCAGCACATCGAGCCGGGAAGGATCGAGAAGTTTTTCATCTTTCCGGTCCGCCACCGCGCCATGAAGCATCTTGACGCCGACAAACACCAGTAAAATGAATGCGATCCAGTGATCGACCGAAACGATATAGGCGCGCACAGTCGTGCCCGCCAGCCAGCCGAGCACCGGCATCAGCGCCTGAAACAAACCGAAAAAAAAGCCGATCTTGAGGCCATGCGAGGCATTGACGCCGGGGATCACCAGTCCGCTGGAGATCGAGACCGCCAGGGCATCCATGGAGAGCCCAATGGCGATCAGAATGATGGTGGACAATTCCATAGAGATTTCACTACCAGGACGATTCGCAAACCGTACGATCAGCGCTTCTGATAAGCGCGCATCAGTAAAAGCCCGGCGACAAAGCCGCCCACATGAGCCATCCAGGCGACACCGCCCCCGGCGGTGGAGGCAAAAAAGGCACTGCTGAGCTGCATCACAAACCAGAAACCGAGCACAAAAGCCGCGGGGATGGCTACCACCCGCCAGATCCAGATGAAGAGCGGCACCAGCACCTTCACCCGGGCACGCGGGAATTTGAGCGCATACGCGCCGAGAACACCCGAGATGGCGCCGCTGGCGCCGATCATCGGAACCGCTGAATCGATGTCGAGAATGTAATGACTGGCAAAGGCCAGTATTCCGCAGAGCAGGTAAAAGATCAAGAATCGCAGCGATCCAAACACCGATTCGACGTTATCCCCAAAAATATAGAGATAGAGCATATTGCCGATCAGGTGCAGGAAACCTCCGTGCAGAAACATGGAAGTGATGATGGTGAAGAGGTACTGCCCGTTGCTGATGGAGGCGGGAATAGCCCCATACACCCTCACCATATCCATGGCGCGGGTTTCCGGCAAAAAGAGCTGATACAGATAGATCAGGCTATTGATGCCAATGAGGGCGATCGTCACGAACGGAAAACGATGCCGTGGATTGATATCATGCAGGGGAATCATCTACCCTCTGTTTAATGAATGACGAAAAAACGCTCCTGCCGGGTCTCATTGCCGCAGCGATCGCGCACACGCACCACCAGATGGTGGCGGCCGGCGGCCAGTGCCCGCACGGGACGATGGAACACCATTTTGGCTTCATAATCATATTCCGCGATAACCTTGCGGCCATCCAGTTCCATCGACCAGCAGGATTCGCCGCCAAGCCCCGACAGTTCATCGCTGATGCGCGCCTTCAGGACGGGACGGCGCTCGCGCAACGGCGCCGTTGACGCTGGAGAAATGATGGCAACCGCCGGTGGTTCGCTGTCGCGCAGCAGGCAGAAGGTGCCAAGCGTGCGCGTCCGTCCGGAAATAAAAGCGCTGTTCTCATCCATCTCATTTCCCACAAAATCAAATTTTCCGGTAGATTGCAGCGCATAGACCGCCAGCTGCCGGCGTTGCGTTTCCTGCGACGGGTGACGCAGCCTCACGGTAATGCTGTGCTTCAGGGGGACATCTGTGGGGGCAATCTCGTAGAGTTTGCTGAGCGGCGGCGGATTTACAGCGTCCGCCTCCAGCGTCTGGGCACGTACAAAGATGCTCCTGAACAGGGATTTTTCGCTGAAATCGATCTGGCACAGACCGTCGGCCGTCGCAACGGTTTTGGCCTTGCTGCCGCGCACGGTCACATAATTGGCTTGCGCTTCATGAAGCACGGCACGCCGGCCTTCCCTCTCCTGGAGAATCTGCAGCCGGACCGGCCCCGCATGATGACTGTAGAGACGCAGCCCGGCGAGATAACGGTCGCCATGGCGCTGCTGCAGCACCAGCTCTTCCTGATAGCCATCTGCATAGATGGCCCTCATGGCGAAGGGGTCATTTTGTGCCGCAGGCGCGTGAACCATCACCCGGGCATAGGTATCGAAATAGTCGAACGCGATTTCAAAGCGATCCGTTTTTGCGGACGCCGGCAGGGCAGGAACAGGCTTTGCCACGGCGGCGGCCGCCAACAGACGGCCCCTGACAGAGGCCTTGTTGCCCGCAAAATCGCTGGTTTCTATTTCGAAGGCGTGTTCGCCGGCATCGAGCACGCGTACACTGCCCGGCAGATCCCAAAAAATACCCAGGGCGTAAGCGAGTCCACGCAGCCAGTCACGGTCGCTCTCTGCTGGCGCACATTCCAGTACCCCGTAAAAGGCCTCTTTACCGCCATAAAATGGCAGCCCATTGCCGAAGTCGCGAAACAGGCGTTGAAAATAGCCCTGGCCGCGCACCAGAGCGCGGTAATCGCGATCAAGGTTGGAATGATGATTCAACTCATAGGGAAAGGAATCGTAACGGGCGTGAAACACCTCCTCCCCATCGATCACAAGCCGGTTATGATAAACGCCGAATTTGTTATGGACGCCATCCATTTCGTCAACGACATGAATGGCAAAGGCGATGCGGCCGATCACCTGCACGGGCTGATCGATGACAAAACGTCCCGGAGCGAGACGCCGCGGCGCGAGCAGCAGGGGCACGAGATCGCCGTTGACGCGGGAATGGGCTTCAAGCGGCACAATCATCACCTGGCGGATGGTGGGGGCAATGGTGTCGGTGACAGGGTACCCTTTGTGGAGCGGATTGAAGGGCCTGCCGTCGGGGTCGAGCAATTCAAAATGCAGATGCGGCGCACCGACGCCGGACTGTCCCGTGTAGGCAACCACATCACCCTGCGCAACCGGGAACTGCTCTTTTTCAAAATCGAGTTCGATGCTCCAGGATGCCGCCTCTTCCTGCTTCTCTCTGACGTAGCTTTCGAGGGCTTCGCTGAATTTTTGCAGATGGCCGTAGAGTGCCGTCTCGCCGCTATCGAGTTTCAGAAACAAACAGCGTCCATATCCATAGGGTGAGAGTTCGACGCGGGAGACGTACCCCGGACGCACGGCAAAAACTTTAAACCCCACCTCTCCCCAGGTTTTGACATCGATGCCGCCGTGAAAGCGGTGTGTGCGATATTCCGCAAAGGAGGATGTCAAATAGGTACTGGCGTTCGTCGGCCAGAGATAGTCCGGCATGGACGCACGGCCCTGGCTTCCCAGGCAGAGAATAATCCACAGGGTACAAGGTGCCCAAATTTTTCCCGGTCGAATCAATG
>DCUM01000134.1 GCA_002327255.1 bacterium UBA2214
ATGATCCTCTTCAGCGTTTTATGGTGCACGGCAGCGGCCTGGGCCGGACTGCCGCTGCGCCCGCTCTATCGGGTCAACATGGGGATTGTCACCCCGCTGACGCCCGAGACCTTAAAAACATCCCATCTCTCCGGTTTCAATGTGGGCGCCGCTGTCGGCACGCGGCTGGGAGAGCGACACCAGCTGAGCGCCGATTTCAGCTATCACAACTTTTCTCTCAATGTGCAAGGCTATCTCAGCACGCTGGCTCTGAGCGCAAAGGATGAGGTCGAATCCTCCGCAACGGGCGGCACGGCGCAGGTGACGACGCTCTTCCTGCAGTGGAAATCGCAATTTCCGGCGCCGGGCGAAAAGCGCTTCATCCCCTATCTCTTTGCGGAAACCGGGCTCTTTTATTTTTCACAACAGGAGCTGCAATATTGGGGGCCCATTGGCAAGGACCGTTCCGAACCAGCGGCCCATTCTACGGCCTTTGGCATGGGGAGCGGCCTCGGCATGGAGATCGCCATCGAGGAGCGGTCGTTTCTCTTCATCGACCTCGGGGTCAAGATTGGATTCAGCGAGGGAGAACGCACCGCGATTTTTCCGGTGCGGGTGGGTGTGAGTTTTCAGAGATAAGACGCCATCCGGCTGTTCAGCGCCGCCCGCAGCGATTCTGGCGCGGCCGGCACCCGGAGAACGGTACCGGCAAAGTGAACGGCAGCGCCATCCTCTCTGGACGGCGTTCAGAGAGGATGGATCGCCCCGGCCAATTGCTTCCACCCCGAAAAAGGGCTGGCGCCAGGGGCCATCCCGGCGGACCGGAGTGCACATGGCGGAGGGCGTTCATTCTGCATGCGAATGAACGCCCTCAGATCTTATGTCCGGGAGCGGCTACAGGTCAATTGGCCGGATACCCCACGGTCTGCGCCAGGACGATGCGTTGATGGGCTTCGAGCTGCAGGGCCAGGCCGAGTTCCTCGCGCTGCACCCGGCCGCGCACGACCACCGCCAATCCCTCCGAGGCGCAGAAAAGATATACATTTTCGGCGATGAAGCCACAGTCGGCGCCGAGATAGAGCGCCCCATCATCCGCCGCGGAGGTATTCATCTTTTGTGTGTCCGCCACATAGACGATATTCAGCGGTGCCGTTTCGACAAAGGGCTGCGTTCCGGTCTGCTTGCGCAGGTCTTCCCGCAACAGGCGGATCAGCGCATGCTCCCGGGCATCGTAGAGCCAGACGCCGTCGGCCATGCAGAGGTAGAGGCTGATCTCCTGCCAGTTTCGGGCTGAGGGCGCCGTGCGGCGGCCATCGGGGCGGTTGATGCCAAAGGCCGCCCAGCAGAGATTGGAGAGCAGCTGCGGCGGCAGGGCCTGATCGCTGAAGGCGCGGGATGAGTGGCGTTCGCTGAGAACCTGCATCAGCGGCTTGCCGCCGGTTTTGTCGGGCTCGGGAAGTTTGAGCGTTTGCAGGGCATCCTGAGCTGGAGAAGCGGTTGCAAAGAATGTGATAACCAGCGCAGCGCAGATAAAAAATCGGATCATGGCATCCTCCTGAAGATAAACGGGTACTTTTTTTAGAAAATATACAAAAGTTGGTATAAATCCAAACATTTTTAGCGGTATCGTATCCGTTCGGGACGGATGTACGGCTTTCGCGTTGTTTATGGGCCGGCTAATGCCTATATTGGTTTGCAACCATCTATTTTACCTGGGCAGGGCCGGCAGGATTTTTCGTTTTGCTGCGCCACCCCGGGATCGCGGATACTCTGGCACCGGCCTGCTGGGGTCGATTCTGTTCGCAGTGGTGTGCACCTGGATCACGGCGCAACTGCAGCGTTCCGGACGTTTTCTGAAACTGTAATCAAGGGAACAGTCATGTGCAAGCTGAAAATCCTCTTTTACGCGGCGGTGGTCGCATTGCCGCTGCTGTGCGTCGGCTGTGACGACAGCGCAACCAATCCCAGACCGGCGCCGGCCGCGGGAAGCGTCGATGTTTCTTTCACCCTGTCCAGCACGGTGCTCGGCCGCACCATGTCGTATGCCGTCTATCTGCCGCCGGACTATGAGGAATCGACGCGGTACTATCCGGTTCTGTATCTGTTGCACGGCCTCTTCGGCAACCATACCGACTGGATCAAAAACGGCGCGCTCAAGGAGACGGCGGATGCGCTCATCCATGACAAAACCGCACCCGGGATGGTCGTCATCATGCCGGACGGGCTGGCCACTTTTTATGTGGATGATTATCAAAGTGGTCTGAAATATGAGCGTTATTTCATCGAAGAATTCATGCCGGCGGTGGAGGAGGCCTTTCGCATCCGGGCTGATAAATATGGCCGCGCCATTGCGGGATTGTCGATGGGGGGCTACGGCTCGCTCTATCACGGCCTCAGGCACCGTGATCTTTTTTGTGCGGTCTATGCGTTGAGCGCCGCAGTCTTGACCAGCGGCCAGCCGCCCTCCATTCATGATATGGTCGACAACTTGAGCGGTGAAGAGATCGGCGAGCTGCCGGGCATCGTGCTGGACTGCGGCACCGAGGATTTCCTCCTCGGCGTGAATGTGTCGCTGGATGCCCTGATGACGCAGAAAGGGGTGGGGCATCAGTTCATCCGTCGCGGCGGATCGCATACATGGGCGTACTGGAAATCGGGGCTGCCGAATCTGCTGGAATTTTGCGGCAAGGCATACCGTTGATCACTCGCCCTCGCGAATAACAGAGCGCAATTTCCTCACCACATAATTATTCAGACTCTCTCCCGCCTGAAACGCCCGGAGGGCGAGGGCCTGATGCAGTTCCGCACCGGTGCGCAAAACGAATTTCCCGGAATAATTACAGGGTGCGCCAGGGCGCACCCTGCTGCTACTGCGCCGATCCAGCTGATCGTACGTCAGCGCGTATCCTGCACACCCTTTCACTGGCCAGGCGACTCCTGCCAACGATCATTCCGGATTTTCCTGCGATAATTCCATGCTTTTCAATAATTGCGCAAAGCGCGGATCGGAACGGAGCGCATCCATTTTGGGGTCCACCCCCAGCCACACCAGCCAGCCACTGCGTTGCCGGTACGCTTCATCGATCCACTTCCAGGCGGATTCCTTCTCCCCCAGGGCGATATAAATGCAGGCGATGAGGCAGGGTGAAACAAATTTATTCTGTTCCGGATCAGCGAGTTCTTTCAGCATGGCACGAGCTCTCGCAGGTTCGTCCGCCAAGGCGAGCGCGTGGGCCAGCCAGGCGCGCGCATTCAAGTCACCCTGCAGGGACACATGCACCCGATCCAGGATCGCAGCCGCCTGCGTCTCTTCTCCGGTTTGCTGCAACACCCACGCCTTCTTGATGAGCGCCGAAGCGAATTCCGAATCCATCTCCAGCGCTTCTTCCAGGTGTACACCCGCCGCCTCATAGTGTCGTTGAAAGTAATCAAGCCACCCGGCATTGGTGGTGATAATCAGGGAGAGCGGGTCCAGCGTTTTGGCAATTTGCATGTGCGCCTGCGCCGCGGAGAATCGCCNNCGGCCAGTCCCAATCGTAAAAAAAGGCTGCAAAACCCAAAGCGGCATGGGCTTCCGAAAGGTTTTCTTCCAGGCTTAATGCCTGGATGGCGGCTGCTTTTGCCAGCGGACAGACCAGAGAGGGCGGGCGCAGATCGTAATTGGCGAGCATATTATGGGCATAGGCCAGCCCGGCGTATGGCGCGGCATACCCGGGCTCTTTGTGAATCGCTTGCTGAAACAGATCGATCGCCTTGAGGAAACTCTCCTCCCGGCGTTTTTCAAGAAAATAGCGTCCCTTGAGGTAAGCCTCGTACGCTTGCGGGTCGACATTGCGATCGGGTTGTCCGGCCGGCTGCAGGGATAGCTGGTCGCTGACCGCCTGTGCAATGGCTTGTGCCAGCTCATCGTGCAGCGACCAGAGATCGTCGATTGGCCGCTCGTAGGTATTCGCCCAGAGATGGGTTTCGCGGCGCGTCCGGATCAATTGGGCGGTCACCCGCACGCGATGGGCATCATGATCCAGTGAGCCTTCAATCACGGCGTCGACGTCCAGTTCCCGGGCGATGACCGGCAGCGGTTTCCGGGTTGCCTTGTATTGCATCACCGAGGTTCTTGAGATGACGCGCAGCCCCTTGATGGCCGCAAGCCTGGCGATCAAAGCCTCCGTCAATCCGTCGGCCATATAGTCATGATCGGGATCGGCGCCCAGACTAAGGAACGGCAGAACCGCGATCGAGTCGACTGCCGGCTGTCTGAAAATAGGGGTACCTGCCACGATGGCCAACAGCGCCGCAATTCCCAGCACAAGCCGTTTCGACCAGCGATGGCGGAGAGCGGCCTGCAAAGGATGCTTATGCGGCCGCCGCGCCGCACCGCCATGAGCGGACTGCGATGCGGACACGGTGGCGATGAATTTGTATCCGAGGCGGTGAACGGTTTTAATATAGCGTGGATTGCGGGCATCGTCATCGAGAACAGCCCGGATCTCTTCGATGCAATGGCTCAGGGTGGTTTCCGAGACCACCGTACCGCTCCACAGGGCGGTCAGCAGCTCCTCCCTGGACACCAGATGACCACGCCGCTGGACCAGGAAAAGCAGCACCTCATAGGCTTTGGGCCTCAAATCGATTTCGCGAGCCTTGTGCAGCAGCAGATGCTTTTCCGTATCCAGAACAAACGGACCGAAATAAAATGTCAATCCTTTTCCAGGCATGCCGCAATCTCTAAAAATATCATAAAAATATCATGGTTCCGTCAAGCATATCATAACAATAATTCCCATATTTATCAAACACTATTATTTATTTTTTTGAAAGGGACCATCATGATCCCGCGAACAGGAAACTTTGCGGCATTTTGCCTCGTGCTGGGGCTGGTCGCAGCCGCGCCAGGCGCTGCCTATATCCATGTCAAAGCGGCCCCGAGCGGAGCGCAGGTCGGCGAAGCGGCCACCACCTGGACGAATGTCCCCGATCTGGCACTCTCCTTTTTTCAATATGATCCCGGTAATATCTGCATCACGGTGTCTGCCGAGTGTTTTACGTTGGGCGACGCGCGGATGTTCGTCCG
>DCUM01000028.1:0-23073 GCA_002327255.1 bacterium UBA2214
TTTGTCGAGCGGACGTTTCTGAGTGGATGCTTTCATGGTTGTGGCTGTGATCCTCTGATATCCAGCCGGTAATATATCAAATAATTTGGTCAATGACAAGCATTTCCCTGTGCGATCCATGACAGGTGCCCGAGCTATTTGATTGTGGCAAAATGAAACGATTTCTTGCATTATTTGATCATTTATGACTATATTAACGGTTACATGAAACCCGTCGAACCGGTTTTGCGTAGATAGTCTATTTGAAAGGGACGGCCTGGATGTTGACACGCTCCGCCTCGCTTCTGATTTGTTTCTGTATACTTGGTTTTTTGAAAACCGGCGGCGACGCACCACCCGGCGCCGCCCTGCAGGCGATCGAAGCCGCGGAGATCGGACAGCATCTCAACTTTCTCGCGGCGGATTCCATGCTCGGGCGCAATACGCCCAGCCCCGAACTGGAGAAGGTGGCCGCTTACATCAGCCGCTATTTTGCCAGCATCGGCATCAAACCCCTCACAGAGAGCTATCTGCAGCCCTTTGCCCTGAATCAGATTTTTCTCGGCGATACCAGCGCCTGTCACATCACCACGGCGGCGGCTACCCGGGAATATGTGCTGAAAAAGGAGTTCATGCCCTATGAAATGACCGCCAACCAGGCGGCCAGCGGCGAGATCGTCTTCGCGGGCTACGGCATCTCCGCCCCGGAACTGGGGTATGATGATTATCGGGATGTGGACGTCACCGGCAAAATCGTCTTCGTCCTCAAACGCGGCCCGCGTCAAAAAGACCCCGACAGTCCCTTTTTCGCGCAAAAGGATGTCAGCTTTAACCGGGTCGACGAAAAGATCAAAACCGCCATCGAAAAAGGCGCCGCGGGCATCCTGCTGGTGACCGATCCGCTTCATAACCGCATGCTGACGCCGCGCGGATTCCCGTGGCCCAATCTCTACAAGGGATTCCCGCCCGATGCCGTGCCGGTGACCCTGGCCAGGATGGAGGGCGAAAAAATTCCCGCCGTCCAGGTCGGGGAAGAAGCCATCCGGCAGCTTTTCGGCAGCATCGAGACGTTGAAACAATTGCAGCACGAAATCGACAGCACCATGACGCCGCATTCTTTTCCGATTCAGGGCGCCTCCGCGCAACTGCACACCACCACACGGCAAAAGGTGCAGGTCACCAGCAATGTGGCGGGTTGGCTCGAAGGGTCCGATCCCAAATTGAAACAGGAGGTGCTGGTCATCGGCGCCCACTATGACCATGTCGGATATCGCAAAAATTCGTCCGCCGGCGAAGACAGCGTCTACAATGGCGCTGACGACAATGCCTCCGGCACCGCAGGCCTCATGGCCGTCGCCAGGGCCTTTGCGGCAGCCGCCAGGGCGCACAAACGCAGCGTCCTCTTCATCGCCTTCGCCGGGGAGGAAAAGGGCCTCTTCGGCTCCAGCCATTACGTCGCCGAACCGCTGCTGCCGCTGGAGAAGACGGTGGCCATGCTCAATCTCGACATGATCGGCCGCAATCACATTGATTCGCTCAGCGTCACCGGCGCGCGCTCCAGCGTGGAACTGGCCACCATGCTGAAATCGGCCAATAAAGCCACCGGTTTCATCCTCCAGACCTCCAATGACAAATATCTGCGCGGCGGCAGCGACCACGCGCCGTTTGTTCGAAAAGGCATTCCCGTGCTCTTTTACTTTGCCGGCGAACATGCGGATTATCACAAAGTCAGCGATGAGGTGGCCAAAATCAATTTTGCCAAAGTGGCGCGCGTTTCCGAACTCTGTTTCCGCACCGCCTGGAAAGTGGTACAGGCGCGCAAACGTCCGCTATATATCGATGTCACCAAACCAAATACCAAATAATCAGGGAGGCAGTCATGAAAAAAATCGTTGTGGTAATCGCACTCTTGCTCATCGCGGCAGCGGCCACGGCCCAGGAACCGGTCACACTGGTTTATAAAATGAACCCCGGAACCACCTATCAATATGCTCTGGAAGCGCAGACCAACATCACGCAAGAGATGGGCGGCCGGGAAATGATCACGGATTTGAATCAGAACGGCAAATTGTCCATCGCCCCGCAGACGATCGCCGAAAATGGCGAAGCCACCTGTTGGGTCTCTTTTTCCGAACTCTCGGTCAAAGTCAAAAATCCGATGATGGATACGACCCTGATCGTCGAAGAAATCCTCGGCAAGCGCAGCGAGATGGTCTATACGCCCAGCGGCAAATTGCTGAAAACCACCGTGCTCGATACCCTGCCGCCATCGGGGGCGCTGATGCGCATGGGTATGAATCCCGAAGTCATGTTGAAACGTCTGCTGGCAAAAGTCAGCAGCACGCCCGTCACTGTCGGCTCGACGTGGCAGGAGACGGAACCAGACAGCATCCATCAGGGTGGCATCGATGTGGTGGTGACGCCGGATGTGACCTATACTGTTCTGGCCTTGGAAGAGGCGGTGGGACATGCCTGCTACAAGATCGGGTTCAGCGGCACCAATGAACTGGCCGGCAAAGGGAGCCAGATGGGCGCGGAGATATACCTGGAAGGAAGCGGCAAAACCGAAGGCACGATGTTGTTTGCGCCCAAAGAGGGGCTTTTAATTTCCGCCGCATCGGATTCGGATCAGGAACAGACCATCGCCATCAGCGGCGCCGCCAACATGACCATCGCGCAGACGGTCACTTCCAAATCGAAACTGACCTATATTCCCTGATCGCGGCCGCAAATCGTGGGCGGGTTTAAGACAGACCAGGCTGCCGGCGTCACGGTGACGCCGGTGGTCCCCGGTTGCGGCGCCTGGATGATGGCAGGAGGAGCGTTTGAAAAATCCCGTTTCATGGGCAAGATTTTCCCTGATCACCATCCTGTTAACCGCGCTCTTTTTTGAAGTGCGGGCAACAGATGCCATATCCGCTGCGGAATATCAGCTGCGACGCGATCGCGTTGCGGCGGCTCTGGATAGCCACGCCGTGGCCCTGCTCAGCAGCAGCACGATCCAGGGGCGCGGCAGAGATCTCAATTTCTATTATTTGACCGGCTGCAAGAGCGCCAATGCCATGCTCCTGATGGCACCCCGGGGCGTCGACGTGCACGGTGTCCGCGCCACCCAGTTCCTCTTTCTGCCCAGCGGACACAATGTCTACAGCGGCGATCTGCGCGGCGACGTGCCGCTCACAGAGGCGCCCGGCGCGATGATCATCGTGGACAAAAAGAAGTATGATGAAATCAGCCGCGCAGTTTTAAGC
Source organism: bacterium UBA2214 (assembly GCA_002327255.1). Lineage (GTDB taxonomy): Bacteria > Zhuqueibacterota > Zhuqueibacteria > Residuimicrobiales > Residuimicrobiaceae > UBA2214. Next base: position 3,231 of record DCUM01000028.1, read on the forward strand.
GCCGCGAAGACGTTGTACGTGCCCGCCTGGCCGCAGAATTATCTTCACGATCCCATCTCGGACAAGCGTTTCTTCATCGAACGCGATGCCAAAAAAGCCCTCGCCGAAAAGTACCCGCATCTGCAGATCAAGTCGCTCACGGGCCGGATGACACAGCTGCGGCAGATCAAATCGCAGCAGGAGATACAACTCCTGCGCAAGGCCGCGGAGATCACCGCCAGGGCCCTGTGCGAAGCGATGCGCAGCGCCGAGCCGGGCCTGTACGAGTACGATCTCCAGGCCATCATCGAATTTGTCTTCAAACGGCTCGGGGCGGAGGATAGCGGATTCAGCAGCATCCTCGGCTCCGGCCCTAACGCGCTCATCCTCCATTATGAGCACAACCGCCGCCAGATGCAGCCCGGAGACCTGGTGGTGATGGACGTCGGTGCCCAATACGAAGGGTACGGCGCGGACATCACCCGCACCATCCCGGTCAGCGGCCGCTTCACGCCGGCACAGCGCGACCTCTACGAAATCGTCCTCAAGGCCAATCTCGAGACCACAGCGATGATGCAGCCCGGTGTGCCCTATAAGGAGGTGGAAGCCAAAGCGGCCGCGATCGTCGCCGAGGGATTGATCAAACTCGGTCTGCTCCAGGATGCCAAAGAAGTGAAAAAGTTTCTGCCCCACGGCGTCAGTCATCCCATCGGACTCGAAACCCACGATGTCTTTAATTTCACCGTGCTGGAACCGGGGCAGGTACTCACCATCGAACCGGGCATCTATGTGCCGGAGAACGCGCCGGGCGTCGATCCCCGCTATTGGGGTATCGGCATCCGCATCGAAGACGATGTCCTCATCACGGCGCAGGGACACGAGGTGCTCACCAACGCCGTGCCGCGCACCATCGCGGATATCGAAAAACGGATGAAAGAAAAAGGTCTCGGACAAGTGCGGATAAAATGATGGATGACTACCGGTTGCATCAGCAAATCAAATTCATTGTGGAGATCGACAAGCTCAAACAGGTGCTGCGCCAGACCTACCTGCTGCAGGATCGCCGCCGCGAGAATTCCGCCGAACACAGCTGGCAACTGGCCATGATGGCCATGCTGTTGTGCGAATACTGCCGCGAACCCGTGGATTTGCTCCGTGTCATCCGCATGGTGCTGGTGCACGACATTGTCGAAATCGATGCCGGCGATACCTACTGCTACGGCGATCAAGCGGAGAAAGCAGAGCGCGAGGAGGACGCGGCGCAGCGTCTCTTCGGCCTCCTGCCGCACGACCAGGCGGAAGAGATCGCCGCCTTGTGGCGCGAGTTCGAGGCGCGGCAGACCATGGAGGCGCGCTTTGCGGCCGCACTGGACCGTCTCATGCCGCTGCTGCTCAACTATCACACCGAGGGGCAATCGTGGCTCGAACATGGGGTGACCCGCGGGCAAGTCGTCGAACGCAACCAGCATATCGAAGCCGCGTCACCGCGGCTCTGGGCCTATGCCCGCGCGCTCATCGATGATGCGGTGATGAAGGGTTACCTCAAACCTTAATAGCCCGGCATTGGGCCGGGTCAACGATCGAAATGGCAAGCTGCTCCGGCCCGGCTTTCTCGATTCCATAAGAATATGCAAAAAGGCTCTCTGAACGGTCAGAGAGCCTTTTCTGTTTTCAAGCCATTGCGGTGGCCGCCCCGCCGCATGACGGACGGGACTGCGCGCGAGATCATGGCGGGTGCGGCTTAGTGTTTTGCCTTGAATTCCTGCATGAATTCCACCAGCTTCTCCACGCCTTCCACCGTCATGGCATTGTAGAGAGAGACGCGGATGCCGCCGACGGAGCGATGGCCTTTCAACCCCAGCAATCTGCTCCCTTTGGCTTCCGCGATGAAGGTGGCTTCGAGCTCTTCGCTGCCGAGGCGGAAGGGGATGTTCATCCACGAGCGCGAATCAGTGCGCACGGTGCCGCGATAGAAACCGTCGCTGCCGTCGATGGCGGCGTAGACCAGTTCCGCTTTTTTCCGGTTGATGGCTTCCATGGCGGCCAACCCGCCCAGCTCCTTGACCCACTGCAGCGTCAGCTGCATGATGTAAATCGGGAACACGGGCGGCGTGTTGTAGAGAGAGTCGTGCTTGATGTGGGTGTCATAGGTGAGCATGGTCGGCAGGCCCTTGTTGGCGCTGGCGGCAAAATCGTCGCGAATGATGGATACGGTCACCCCGGAAGGCCCGAGATTTTTCTGCGCACCGGCATAGATCATGGCGAACTTTTTGATGTCGAACTGATGCGATAGAATATCCGACGACATGTCGCACACCAGATATTTGTTTTTCAGATCGGGGAATTGATGATACTGCGTGCCAAAGATGGTGTTATTGGAGGTCATATGGACATAGGCCGCGGCGGGATCCAGATCCCAGCTCTCCGGGGCGGGCAGCCAGGAAAAGTTATCCGCCTCGGAAGAGGCGGCGAGGCGTCCCCTGGCGACGATGTTGGCTTCCTTGAAGGCGCGCCGCGCCCATTCGCCGGTGACGACATAATCGGCGGAAGCGCCGGCGGGGATGAAATTCATCGGCACCATGGCGAACTGCAGACTGGCGCCGCCGCCGCTGAAAATGATCTGATAGTTTTCCGGAATACCGAGCAGACTCCTGAAGAGCTCTTTGGTGTTGGCGAGAATGGCTTCGAAATCCTTGGAGCGGTGCGAAATTTCCAGCACCGACATGCCGGTGCCTTTATAGTCGGTGAATTCGGCCTGCGCTATTTCCAGAGCGGCCAGCGGCAGGGTGCTGGGACCGGGATTGAAATTATAGATTCGTGACATGGCAATCTCCTGTTTTTTAATAATATGGCACTATCCGCGTGATGGCGTCGCCCTCGGAGAGGGTTCCTGCAGGTGTAATTCAGAATTTGTCGCAGGAGGGCTCTCCCGAGCCCGATCTCTCCCGGGCCCGATCCGGCCGCCCTTTGCAGGAGCTCTTTGCAGGAACTCCTTGCAGGAGGGCTCCCCTGAGCCCGATCCGGTCGTCCCTGCAGGAGGGCGTCTGCAATGCAGAAACGCAACCGGAGCAGTCTTGTTGCCGGTGGGCTCCACCTGCTCTTGGTGGGGCCCACCTCCCAAAAATCCCTCCTGCGGGGTTTCCAACTGGCCGCTGGCGCCCTATCAGGCCGCCCTCGCAGAAGCGGGCTATTTCAGCTCTCCTTTGGCGAACTGGTCGATCAGAAGCACCACTTCATCGCTGATGCGCAGCAGGTTCTCCCTGGTGGAGGCGCCGAGGTGCGGTGCGAAGAGGGTATTGGGGGCGCTCAGCAGCGCCTTGTTCTCCGGCGGTTCGGAGAAGAAGACATCCGTGGCATAACCGCCGAGCTTGCCGCTGTGCAGGGCTGCGATGATGTCATCCTCGACCACGGTCTTGCCGCGGCCGGTGTTGATGAGGCAGGCGCCGTTTTTCATCTGCGCGATGCGTTCCTGGTTGATCAGGCCGCTGGTCTCGGATGTCAGCGGCAGATGCAGGGAAAAATAGTCGCAAATGGGCAGCAGCTCGACGAGCTCTTTCTGGCCGTCGATATATTCGCTCCGCACGGGAACGACGTCATAGACGTAAACCGTCATGCCAAAGGCTTTGGCGCGTTTGGCCATTTCCAGGCCGATGCGGCCGCAGCCGATGATGCCGAGCGTTTTGTTGAGGAGTTCGCTGCGCTTGAGTTCCTTTTTCAGCCATTGACCCGCCACCGTGCTGTTGTGGGCGGTGATGAGCTGGTTGGGCAGGGCGATCATCATCGCGAAGGCCATTTCCGCCACTGCGACGCTGGAGGCTTTGGGCGTATTGTAGACCTTGATGCCTTTGGCTTTGGCATGCTCACGATCGACATTGTCGAGTCCGACGCCGCCGCGGATGATCAGCTTGAGCTGCGGCGCTTCATCGATGAACTCTTTGGTGCATTTGGTCTTGCTGCGGATGAGAACGACATCGGCGCTGGGGAGTTGCTCCTTGTCGTCTGTCACTTCGCCATATTTTGCCAACCGTCCGGGGAGACCGGCATCGAAACTGTCGCTCAACAATATTTTCATGACGACTCCTTATTCGTTTTAATCCAGTTGGTGAATGACCAATCCACTGCGCAATTTGGGCTCGAACCAGGTCGATTTTGGCGGCATGATCAAGCCCGCATCCGCCACGGCGATGAGCTGCGCGATGGAGGTGGGGTGCATGGAAAAGGCCACTTTGAAGCGGCCTGAATCCACCAGGCGCACCAGTTCCTCATTGCCGCGAATGCCGCCGATAAAGTCGATGCGATTGTCGGTGCGCGGATCCTGGATGCCCAGCAGCGGCGCCAGGATGTTCTTCATGAGGATGTTGACGTCGAGCGTATCCAACGCGTCCGCGGGATTGAAGAGGCCCGGTTTGCATTGCAGCAGATACCAGGTGCCGCCGAGATACATGCCGATTTCGTGTTCGTGGAGGACGGGCGCTGTCTGGCCCGTGGACTCGACGGCAAATTTTTCCGCCACGCGGTCGCGGAAGGCTTCTTGCGACAGACCGTTCAGGTCGACGACCACGCGGTTGTAGGGCAAAATCATCAATTCCGTGTGCGGAAAAATAACGCTCAGGAAAAAATGGTATGATTCGTCGCCGCGGTGATGAGGATTTTTTGCCTTGCGTTCGCGGCAGAGATTGCTCGCCGCGGCGGAACGATGATGGCCGTCGGCCACGTAGAGGCGGTCGAGTCTGGCGAAGCCTTTCTCGATCGCCGCGATGATCTGCGGTTCGTACACCGCCCAGACCATGTGGCGCACCTGGTCGGCGCTGGTAAAGTCGACGCGCGGCTTGTTTTGGGTGATTATTCTGAGGTGGCCGTCCAGTTCCGGTTCGGCGAGATACATGAGAAAAACCGGACCGATCTGCGCATTTTGCGCATCCATGAGTTTGGTGCGATCCGCTTCCTTGCTGGCGCGCGTCAGTTCGTGCTTGCGAATCCGGCCGGCATCATAGTCCGCAACCGACGCCAGGCAGAAAAAGCCGGTCTGGGTGTGGCCGCGCCAGCTCTGCTGATAGACATAAATCGCCGCCTTCTCGTCCTGCTGCAAGATGCCCTGACGGATGAAGGCCTGAAGATTCTCCCGGCCCCTGGCGTAGACGGCATCGGCGTAGAGATCAGTGCCTTCGGGCAGATCGATTTCGGGCTTGTTGACGTGCAGGAAAGAGAGGGGGTTGGATTTGGCCATTTCCCGCGCTTCTTCCGAGGAAATGACATCGTAGGGAGGGGCTGCAACTCGAGCGGCTAACGCGTCTTGCGGACAGAGTCCGCGCAGGGGTTTCACCGTAATCATAACACTCCTCTGTTGATGGTTTATATTTAGCCCCTTAATTTACAATAATCCTGGTAAAATTCAAGGGTAAAATTATTTCACTTTCAGGAATAATCAGGGCGAGGTGACCGGACTGAGCGAGGCACTGCCCCTTTTCACAGGACGCAGGGACGGCGGTAAATGGATCGAATGAGGAAGATGGTCATAATCCGGCCGGACACGGTGCCAGCAGGGCGGAGCGAACGCCGCGGTCTGTGCGCCTCCGCAGCCTCCGGCAATGTGAGCACGATGGTGCAGAAAAAAAGAGGAATGTCATACAAGTGTATAATATATAATAAATAACGGCAATTGCTCCGGGAGGGAAAATAGTGATGCAGGGCAATAAAAATAATGATAAAACGGATTTTTCCCTTGCTTATTTGGTAACAATAGATTATTTTTAAGGGTGAATCAAGGTGATTTAAGGCATTTTAGGGTGATAATTTCCTCCTTTTTATTTCGAGTGTAGGTGTATGGCTGGTTTACAGGGCACATTCAGCGTCTCTTTTGACAGCAAACGGCGTCTTGCGGTCCCCGCCAAGCTGCGCTATGCCCTGCCCGACGGACTGCGCGATAAACTCTATCTGACCCGCGGCATCGAAAAATGCATCACCGGCTATAGCTGGGACGAATGGCAAAAATTCCAGACCATACTCAATAAACTTAAAATAAACGAAACAACCAAACGAAAAATCAAGCGCCAGTTCATCGGACGCGCCGCCGAGCTGGACCTGGATAAACAGGGGCGCCTGATCATCCCCGACGACCTGGTGAACTATGCCGAATTGCAGTCGTGCGAAGAGGTGCTGGTGGTGGGTTGCAGCACGGCACTGGAAATCTGGAATCCACGCCTGTTTGAAGAGGACGGTGCTTCCACCGAGGATGACATCCAGAAGACGTTCAGCGAGATTCCACTCGATGTCGATGATCTGCTGACCATGCAACCGAATTGAATAAGGCGGGAGGGGCAGGTGGAAGGTTACCACAAACCGGTTCTCCTCCAGACGATTGTTGAGATGCTGCAAGCGCATCAGGCGAAGTGGTTGTGCGATGTGACCGCCGGCGATGGCGGTCACTGCGAGGCCTTCCTCGAAGGCATGCCGTCCCCTGGGCGCGTCATCGCCATGGATCAGGATCCGCAGGCATTGGCGCGAACGCGCCAGCGCCTCGATCGCTTCGGCGATCGCCTGATCACCGTACGGGGCAACTTTAGCCATTTTTCATCTCTTCTTCCACACGCCGGCCGGGGGCAGGTTGATGGCATACTGGCCGATCTGGGCGTCTCCACCCTGCAAATCAGCGATCCGGCCAAAGGTTTCATGTTCTCCGCGGACGGGCCGCTCAGCATGCAGATGGACCCGGACTCCGGGCTCACCGCGGCGGAGGTCGTCAACACCTACGAGGAGTCACAATTGGCGGACATCATCCGGACATATGGCGAGGAGAGGGCGTGGCGCCGGATTACGGGTGCCATCGTCAAGGCCCGCCGGCGCAACCCCATCACCACTACCCGCCAACTGGCTGAAATCGTTCTGCATACGGTTCACGGTCCCTTTTCCATAAAAAGCTGTGCGCGCGTGTTTCAGAGCCTGCGCATCCATGTCAATCGGGAGCTCGAGCGTCTTGAAGAGTTTCTGCCCCAGGCGGTGCAAGAGATGCGGCCGGGCGCCAGATTGGCCGTCCTTTCCTATCACAGCCTCGAGGATCGTTGTGTTAAAAATTTCATGCGCGATCAGGCCTTTCCATGCGTCTGTCCGCCCAGGTTGCCGCACTGTGTCTGCGGTGCGCGGCCGACGCTCAAGCTGGTTGGGAAATTGATCGTGCCGTCGCAAGAGGAGATTGCCGCCAATCCCAACGCCCGTTCCGCGCGCCTGCGCATCGCCGAAAAAATTCAGGAAGCGGAGCAATGAACGTGCGCAGCGTCAAATATCAACCAGCGCAGCGCCGCAGTGTCGCTCAGGCGCGCCTGCGCCGAATTCTGTTCCTGTTGATGTCCATTGCCATCCTTGCCTGTTTGAAAGTGTGGCAGAAAGTCAATGTCGATCATCAGAACCGTTTCAACGGAAAACTGCAGGCCCAGCTCACAGCCCTGGAGGGAGAAAACGCACTGCTGGAGGCCCGGATCGAGGAACTGCGCTCCCGTGAGCGTCTCGGAGATGTGGCGCGCGAGCAGTTGCACCTGGTGCCCGTACCGGCGATTGTACTGGAAGAAAAAAGTGTTCTCGACAAACTAACCAAAAAACTGGAGGAGTGGCAGCGCTAGCGCGCGGCCACCGCTATTTCATTGTTGCATGATGCCATCGACGCAAAAATCCAAATCGCGACGAACCGATCAAAAACGGTTGACCCTCTTTTACCGGGTCGCCGGCTTTATCGTGTTCCTATTGGTGCTGCGCCTGATTCAGATTCAGGTCGTTCAACGGGAGAAATATTCAGTGCTGGCTGATATTCAGTACAAATATGAGATCAAATTAAATCCGGTCCGCGGCGCCATCTACGACCGGCGGCAGCGGCAACTGGCCATGAATGTGCCTTCGGTTTCGATCGTGGGCTATCCGGGAGAGATCAGAGATAAAACTGCCACGGCCCAAAAACTGAGTCGTGTGCTCGGCATCTCCAGCGCCGCGCTGGCCGCCAAATTGCACACCCGGAAAGATTTCGTCTATCTGATGCGGCGCGTCAACAAAAGCCTGGGCGTCCATGTGGAAACACTCGGTTTGAAGGGCGTCGGCGTGCTCCAGGAGACCAGCCGTCAGTACCCCAAAGGCAGTGTGGCATCCCAGCTGCTTGGTTTCACCGATCCGGACGGACATGGCATCAGCGGCATCGAGGCAGCCTTTGATAACACTCTTTTTGGTGTTCCCGGCAAGGCGGTACTGCAAAAGACGGCCGTTGGCAACCGCCACCTGTTTCAGCGCAGTGAATATCCCATCAAGGAAGCAAAAAATGGCAATCAGATCGTTCTGACCATCGATCAGGCCTATCAGACCATTGCACATCAGGAGCTGCGCCGCACCATTCTGGAAACCAGCGCCGACAGCGGCGTCGTCATCATCATGGAGCCGTATACGGGCGAAGTACTCGCCATGGCCTCCGAGCCCAGCTTCAATCCGAATCATTACGGCAAGTACGCCTCCTCCGCATTCCGGCTTCGGGCCGTCACCGACATCTTCGAACCAGGTTCGACCTTCAAGCTGGTTCCCATGGCGGGCCTGATCCATGAAAAAAAATATCAGCCTGAGGATCGAATTTTTTGTGAAAATGGCGAGTTCAAAGTGGCCGGTGAGACCATCCACGATGTCCACAAGTACGGCTGGCTCTCTCTGCACGATATCATTGTCAAATCGAGCAATATCGGCATGGCCAAAAGCGTGCAAAAAGTCGACAGGGGACTCCTTTACCGCTATGCGCGCGATTTTGGCTTCGGTACAAAAACCGGCATCGAACTGCCCGGTGAAGTCAACGGACAGCTGCGCAATATGGCCGACTGGTCGGGATTCACGCCTTACGCCATGGCATTCGGCCACGAAATCGCCGTCTCTCCCCTGCAGATGTGCAACATGTTCAGCACCATTGCCAATGGCGGCGTCCTGATGCGGCCCCATATCATTAAAGAGATTCTCAATGCCGACGGCCGCGTCATTCAGCGCAATGGCGTCCAGGCCGTGCGCCGCGTCATCGACGAACGCACCGCGAACATTCTCAAACAGATGATGGCGGATGCGGTCAGGGAAGGCACGGGCCAGCGCGCATGGATCGAGGGCGTGAGCGTGTGCGGCAAGACCGGCACAGCGCGCATGGTGCGCAGGGATGGTGGCGGTTACATTCGGGGACAATACATCGCCAATTTCGGAGGGTTCCTCCCGCAGGAGAAACCCCGTTTTGTCATCTATGTGATGATCGATAATCCCAAAGGCAGCTATCTTGGCGGAGATGTGGCCGCGCCTTGTTTCAGACGCATCGCCGAGCAGATCATGTTTCATAAAGGGGTGGACATCGAGGCTGAGGAGGGAAGCGATTTGGAACTCAAATTTGCCAGGAATGATAACCGGGTGGTGCCCAATCTCGTCGGCTATGACCGTTCGACGGCGCAAAAAATCGCCAATCGCATGGATCTCGATCTGGCGATCGATGGACGACAGGGCATAATCGTCGCGCAACAACCCCAGGCGGGCGCCACGGTGGAACAACGCACCGCAATACAGGTCGTCTGTCAACCCATGGTGCCATCCGGGGCACCGCGCCAGGTACCCCGCGTGATTGGTCTGCCGATGAGAAATGCCGTCGCTGTACTGGCCGGCGCCGGAATCGACGCCATGGTGACCGGCAGCGGCAAGGTGGTGCAGCAAGCGCCGCCGCCCGGAAGAACCCTCGGCCGCGAGGAGCAGGTCTTGTTGACCTGCGAGACTTCGGTCGATCTGCGCAAATTGCTCATTTTCTGAGGAAAAAATGACCGATGATCGCTTGACCATAGCAGCCATCCTCTCATGGACGCAGGGTGTGTGGCTCGGAAAAACGGAAACCTTGCAGCTGCCGTGTGCGGCGATTTCCACGGATTCGCGCACCGTGCAACCCGGCGAGGTTTTCGTGGCGCTGGCCGGCGAACGTTTCAACGGCCATACCTTCGTCGAACAGGTGCTGAAGAGAGGCGCCGCCGCTGCCGTAGTGAGTCGGAAGTGGCTGGAAAAGAACGCCCACGTCAAAACACTGGGCAATTTATTGGTGGTCAACGATACCCTGGCGGCGTATCAAAATGCCGCAGCCGCCTATCGCCAGCTGTTTTTAATTCCCGCCGTTGCGGTGACCGGCAGCGCCGGCAAAACCACCACCAAGGAAGCCATCTACGCGGTTCTTTCTCAACGATTCAACGTTTTGCGCAACAAGAAATCATTCAACAACCATATTGGCGTACCGGCGACACTCTTCGAACTCGACAAGAATCATCAGATTCTGTTGACGGAACTGGGCACCAATCATTTCGGCGAATTGGATCGCCTCAGCTATCTCGTCCATCCCGATATGGCAATGATCACCAATATCGGGCATGCTCACCTCGCGTTTTTCAAGGACCTCCAGGGGGTTGTCCGCGCCAAGTTTGAAATATTCAATCACTGCGCAGCCGACGGCCTTGCGCTCTATAATGGCGATGATGCCCTGCTGCGGGTGCAGAATTATCCGTTGCCGCGGACTTTTTCTTTTGCGCTGCGACAAGCGGCGGCGCTGAAGGCGGAAGTGATCGCCTGCAACGAACGCGCGGAATACACCATCCGGCTGCTCGGCGAGACGATTCAACTCCCCATCAGCGGCCATCACAACGTCTACAATGCCCTGGCGGCCGCGGCCATCGGGGTGCAATTCGATATCACTGCGGCTGAAATCAAAACGGCCTTGCAGTCGCTGCAGCCCGTCGAGAAACGCATGCAAGTGGTTCGCGCGGGTGATATTCTGATGCTGAATGATACCTACAATGCCAACCCCAACAGCTGTGGGGCGGCGCTGCATACGCTGGCCGATCTCTCCGTCACCGCGAATGGCCGCAAGATTGCCGTGCTCGGGGACATGCTCGAGTTGGGCGATGTCTCTGTCAGCGAACACCGCCACCTCGCGGAGTCTGTGGCGGAACATAAATTGGATCTGTTGCTGCTCTACGGCCGCGAGACCCAGGCGACCCTGGAGCGCGCCGATGAATTGCATCTCGAAGTGCTTCATTTCAGCGACAAGGAGGCCCTCCTGGCGCATCTGACCGCGTACATACGCCCGGGGGATGTCGTACTTTTTAAAGGGTCGCGCGGTATGCAAATGGAAACCCTGGTCGACGGCCTGAGCCGTTTTTTGGAAGAGAATCCTGACCCGGATAAACCGAAACCGTTGTAGGGAGAGCAGTCTGCTCGCCGTGCTATTTTTGCCATTTTGCATTAAAACAATTGATAAGAAACCAACTGGCGGATTGTACCATGCTCTATTATCTTCTCGCACCGCTCAAAGATGATTTTATTCTTTTCAATTTGTTCCGCTATATCACCTTTCGCGCCGCTTCGGCCGCTCTCCTGGCCTTGCTGATCAGCCTGATCATCGGCCCGCCGATCATCCGGCGCCTGCGCGAACTGCAGATTGGTGAAGAGATACGCGCCGATGGACCGAAAACACATTTGAGCAAGCAGGGCACACCCAGCATGGGGGGGATCATCCTCCTCATCAGCACGTTGCTGCCGACCTTGCTCCTTGCCAAAGTCGGCGAAACCTTCGTCTGGCTCGTCCTCTTCGTGACCGTTGCCACGGCGGGTATTGGACTGTTGGATGATTATCTTAAAATTGTCAAGAAATATCCCAAGGGTCTCATCGGCCGTTACAAATTGATCGGGCAGGTGACCATCGGCCTGATCGTGGGTTTGGTGGTCTATTATCTCCCCGCCGTGGAGAGTGCGCGTTCCTCCACGACGCTGCCCTTTTTTAAAAATATGGAACTGGAATTTGGCATTTTCTATATCGGCATCGTCGCCTTTGTCATCACGGCAATGTCCAATGGCAGCAACCTCAGCGACGGACTCGATGGCCTGCTGATCGGCCTTTCCGGCATCGCTGCGCTCTCTTTTGCCGGCATCGCCTATGTCACCGGACGCGTCGACTTTAGTGATTATTTGAACATCATCTATCTGCCCGAAGCCGGCGAACTGACGGTTTTTTGTGCCGCCCTTTTTGGCGCTTCGCTGGGTTTTTTATGGTATAATGCCTATCCGGCTCAGGTTTTCATGGGCGACACCGGGGCTTTGAGTCTTGGCGCAGCCCTCGGCACCGTCGCTGTCCTCGTCAAAAAAGAGCTTCTGCTGTTGTTGATCTGCGCCATTTTCGTCATCGAAAGTCTCTCGGTCATCATCCAGGTGGCTTATTTCAAACGCACCGGCAAACGAGTCTTTCGGATGGCGCCTATACATCATCATTTCGAACTCATGGGTTGGGCGGAACCAAAGGTCGTCATACGATTCTGGATCGTTGGTATAGTATTGGCTTTATTGACATTAACAACCTTTAAAATACGATGAATAATTCGCCCGCAAAATTTGACTGGATGCGCGCCGACGCTTCCCTGCTCATCAGTGTGCTGATCCTGGTGATTCTCGGCGCCGCCAGTGTCTTTTCATCCAGTTCCTATCTGGCCGATCAGCGTTACGACAACAGTGCCTATTACTTTCTCCGCCATGTCTTGCGCATCATTGTGGGGCTGGTACTGCTGTATATGGTGGCTGCGCGGGACTACCGCTATTGGCTGACAAAAAGCGAACTCTTTTTATTGGTCACCGTTATCCTGCTGGGCATGCTGCTGTTGAATCTGCCCTTCATCACACCGCGCAATGGCGCCACCAGCTGGTTTCGTCTCGGGCCCTTTTCATTTCAGCCGTCGGATTTCGCCAAATACGCGTTGATCATGCTCCTGGCTATCAAGCTCCATGACAAGCGTGAAGAACTGGATACCTTTCAGGGCTATCTGCGAGTATTCGCGCTGGTGCTCGTTGTGGTGGTTCCCGTGGCACTGCAGCATGACCTGGGCACGGCGGCGTTGATCACGATCATCGCTTTCCTGATGTTCTTTTTTGCCGAGGTGCACCTCGCCTATTTGGGGGCGACCATTTTGACGGTGACGACCGGAGCGCTGACCTACATCCTGATCAATCCCTATCAGCTGAAACGGCTTTTGGATTTTATGCGTTCTTTTATTGGCGATGGCCCGCTTCCCTATCAATTGAAGCAATCCCTGATCGCATTGGCGCAGGGGGGTGTTCTCGGTCAGGGCATTGGTGAGAGCCGACAAAAATATCTCTTTTTGCCGGAAGCGCACAATGATTTCATCTTTGCGATGATCGGCGAGGAGTATGGACTCCTGGGCACAGCCGGTGTTCTGATACTCTTTCTGGTGATCATCCGGCGTGGCATCCTGATCGCGCAGCAGGCGCCCGATGCCTATGGCCGTTATCTGGCGGCGGGTATCACCGCATCGATCGCCAGTTATGGCCTGATCAATGCCGGTGTGGCCCTGGGCGTTCTGCCGACCACGGGGATTCCGATGCCGTTCCTGAGCTATGGCGGGTCGGCCATCGTCGCCCATCTCGGCGCCGTTGGCTTGTTGTTGAATATCTCCGCCCAGTCCAGTCCCGCCTATGCACAGGGTCCGGGTTGGCGGGCCTACAAGGAGCGTCTCGAGACGCGTATTTTCAAATTTCCGTTGCCCGCCCTGTCTGCACGCCCGCGGACCCGGCGTGCGACGGCGATTCGGGCGAGGGTGCGGTGAATCGTTCCTTGACAGAGCGTGCACCTGTTGCATGCTATCTCTTTGCGGGTGGCGGAACCGGCGGCCATCTTTTTCCCGCCATCGCTATCGCGGAGCAGCTGCAGCAGTGGGATGCACAGGCGGTCATCCATTTTGCCGGAACCAGCCGTGGTCTGGAAGCCCGCGTTATCCCTGAAAAAGGGTATCCATTGCATCTGACGGCTGTGCGGGGTTTTGCGCGCAACCGCTTTTGGGTCAACCTGGTTGTGCCGTTGCGGTTGCTGTGGAGTCTGGTACAATGCAGCGTGATACTCCGCCGCGTCAAGCCGGATGTGGTCATCGGCACGGGCGGATATGTGAGCGGCCCGATGTTGTTGGTGGCGTATCTCATGGGTTACCGGACGTTGATACAGGAACAGAACAGTTACCCGGGCGTGACGACCCGGCTGCTGGCGCGTTTTGTGGATCGGGTGCATATCAGTTTTGCGGAGAGTACAAAGTACTTCAAGCATCCGGAGCGTCTGCGCATCACGGGCAATCCGGTGCGCGATTTGCAGGTGACTGCCACTGCGCAGGAGGCGCGGCAGTTTTTTGGATTATCACCACAACGCCGGACGCTGCTGGTTTTCGGCGGCAGTCAGGGCGCGCGGGTCATCAACCGCGCTCTGGCCGCGGTGGTTCAGCGTCTTCTCGGCGCGTCGGACCTGCAGGTGATTTGGGGCAGTGGCCGATGGGATCAGGAAATGGTGCAGCAAGCCGTTGTCGGGTGTGAGGGTCGAGTGGTTGTGATGGATTTCATCAAAGAGATGCCCCTGGCGTATCGGGCGGCGGATGTGGTGCTGGGACGTGCCGGGGCGTTGACATTGGCTGAAATCAATGTGTGCGGTTTGCCGGCCATCCTGGTCCCCTTGGCCACTGCGGCCGGAAATCATCAGGAGGCCAATGCCCGTGCGCTGGAGCGTTTGGGGGCGGCACGCGTGATCCTTGAAAAGGAACTCGACAGCGTGGATATTGACGAGGTGATAGTGCATTTGATGAACGATGAGGATAAGCGTCACGCCATGGGAGAGGCCGCACGCCGGGCCGCTTTTACCACCGCCCGCGAGGAATTGGCGCGCTCTGTCCGGGAATTGGCACGAAGCGACAAAGGGGAAAACCTATGAGCCAGCAGGTGGTGAGTTGGGGTAAACGATTTCTTTTCTTCAGTCTGGCGCTGCTGATCGGTCTGTTTTTGACGCAGCGCATCCTGGTGGCGCACTCCGTTGAACAACCGGTCAAAGCCATCGGTGCCGTCGCCCAGGAATCCGTCGAGACGCTTTCGCTGGAAGAGATTCGCAATGGCGACATTTACGATCGCATCCGCCGTCTCGATGAAGAGCGCACTCTGCTCAGCTTGCAGGCGCCGGAAGTGGCACTGCATCTTCGCGAGGTGACCGGTAAGGGCAATCCGGTGGCGATCATCGCCATAAAAAAACTCTATGGCGTGGACAGCAAAGGCCATCTCAATGCGGTTTCCGCAGCGGCGGCCGTGCGATTGCCCATTTTGACGGGCGCCGGATTGAAATACAACGCTGAAAAACTTCGTGTCGATGGCACCCTGTTTCGCGAAGCGATGCTATTTATTGAAGCATTGCGGAACTGCGATGAGGTGCTGAGTCAGCAGCTCTCCGAAGTGCACTGCGATCAGCAGGTGGGTTTGATCGCCTATTTCTCGCAGAGCAAGACCTTGCCGGTCTTTATCGGCGCCGGAAATTTGCAGAAAAAGGCAAAAAATCTGAAACTATTCTTTGAACAACTCTCTGCAACCCATTTGATGGGACAGCTCAGGTATCTGGATGCCCGTCTGGCCGATCAGATCGTAGTCAAAAAAATGAAAGCATGAGTACGCCATTTATCAGGGGTACACTATGGATGAAGTAGATATCATTGCCGGTCTCGATATCGGCACTACCAAAATCGGCTGTTTCATCGCCGAGGTCGATACCGCCGGAGAGATCAAGATGATCGGTGTGGGCAACGCGCCTTCTGAAGGCCTGCGCTACGGCATTGTCGTCGATGCTGAAAAAACCGTTCGTTCCATCAAAGCGGCGGTTGAAAAGGCCGAAGAGATGGCAGGTGTGGAAGTGGATATGGTATATGCGGGCATTGCGGGTGATCATATCCGCAGCATCAACGGCCGCGGGGTAGTCGCGATTTCCGGTGAAAACAATGAGGTCAGTCCGGATGATGTCCGCCGCGTCATTGAAGCCGCACGGGCGGTTGCCTTGCCCCTCGATCGCGAGGTCATCCATATCCTGCCGCAGGAATTCATCGTCGATGATCAGCGCGGCATCCGCGATCCGGTCGGGATGACCGGTGTGCGTCTCGAGGCCGAAGTGCACATCGTCACGGGCGCCATCGCTTCGGCGCAAAACATCTACCGCTGCATCGAGAAGGCGGGCTATACCACCGCCGATCTGGTGCTGGAGCCGCTCGCTTCGAGCTATTCGGTATTGACCGATGACGAGAAGGAACTGGGCGTGATTCTGGTGGATATCGGTGGCGGCACCAGCGACATTGCCCTGTTTTATGAAGGCTGCATCCGCCATACGGCGGTGGTGGCGCTGGGCGGCCGCAATGTCACCAACGATCTCGCCATCATGCTGCGCACGCCCATCGAATCGGCCGAAAAATTAAAGATCGAGAGTGGCAATGCCCTGCATGCGGAGGGCGACAAGGATCAGATCGTTGAAGTGCCCGGTGTCAACGGCCGGCCGGCACGCCGCATCTCGCGCGGTCTTCTGGTGGACATCATCCAGCCGCGCATGGTGGAAATTCTCACCATGGTCTATGAGGAAGTGAAAAAATCGGATTATGTCAACCTCATGACCACCGGTCTGGTGTTGACCGGCGGCGCCTCGTTGCTGCCGGGAACGCTCGAACTGGCGGAGGAGATTTTTAACATGCCGGTCAAGTTGGGCAAGCCCGGCGGTTTCAAGGGCATGATTTCCGAAGCGGGCACGCCGCAGTGTGCAACCGGGGTCGGCCTGATCATGTATGCCCTGAAACATCGCGAGGAGGAGCCCGGTTTTGGTGGTTCGGAACAGGGTGTGTTCGATGGTCTGCTGGATCGTTTCAAACGTCTGTTTGGACGGGATAGATAGAATAAATTGTACACGTTTATCAACCGCTGGACTTGGGATAGGTTCAGCGGGAGACGCATTCAATAACAGGAGTGGGATATGAACTTGACATTCGATTTTGACGATCACAGCTCAGGCAGCGCCATCCTCAAGGTGGTTGGTGTCGGCGGGGCGGGCGGCAATGCGGTGAGTCGCATGATTGCCGAGGGACTGAGTGGCGTTGGTTTCATCGCCATCAACACGGATGAGCAGGCGTTGGAGTACTGCAGCGCTTCAACCAAGATTCGCATCGGCACCAAGACCACCCAGGGGCTTGGCGCCGGCGCCGATCCCACCAAAGGCCTGCGCGCGGTGGAAGAAGATCGCAACGCCGTTTATGACGCCCTGGCCGATTCCGATCTCGTCTTTGTCACCGCCGGCATGGGGGGGGGCACCGGTACCGGCGCCGCGCCCGTCGTCGCGCAAATCGCCCGCGACATCGGCGCCCTCACAGTCGGCATTGTCACCAAACCCTTCATTTTTGAAGGACCCAAACGCATGAACCGCGCCGAAGAGGGCATCGCCGCACTCAAAGAGTGCGTGGACACCCTCATCGTGGTTCCCAACCAGCGCCTTCTCACCATCGTCCCGGAAGAG
Organism: bacterium UBA2214; assembly: GCA_002327255.1. Taxonomy (GTDB): domain Bacteria; phylum Zhuqueibacterota; class Zhuqueibacteria; order Residuimicrobiales; family Residuimicrobiaceae; genus UBA2214. The sequence continues at coordinate 20,581 of DCUM01000028.1, forward strand.
ACGCCACTGGACAAAGCATTCCGCTACGCGGATGAAATTCTTTTCAATGCCACCAAGGGCATTTCAGACCTCATCACCGTGCCTGGATTGGTCAATCTCGATTTTGCCGATGTCCGGGCTGTCATGAGCGAAATGGGAGATGCGCTGATGGGTTCGGGCATGGGACGCGGCGAGAACAAGGCGAAAATCGCTGCCGAGATGGCCATCCACAGTCCGTTGCTGGAAGACGTCTCCATTTCCGGCGCGCTGGGATTGCTGGTCAATGTCACCGGTGGTCCGCACATGACCCTGAATGACGTCAACACCGCCACAACGATCATTTTCGAAGAAGCCGGTCCGCGCGCCAACATCATCTTTGGCGCGGTCGTCGATAACAATCTCGACGATGAAATCCGTATTACGGTCATCGCCACGGGACTCTCGAGCAATTATGGCCGCCGCACCATCCACACCAGTTGGCCGGCGGTGCAGGCACCCCATGGCAGCCAACTGGGAAAAGAGATACCGGCCATCAGCCGTCTCGATGAGATCAACGATCATGTCAACAAGGAGATCAGCCGGGATATATTCAATCCCAAATGGCAGCAGCGCTCGGCAGCCGAGGCAAGCCGCCAACCCGCGAGTAACGAGGCGCGGCGCGAGCCCGCACGTCCCGTTGCACCCCAGCGTACCTGGGATCAGGTGGAACGGACGCTGCAGGAAGTACCGGCCAACGGAGATGGCAATGGCAATGGATTTTCGGATTCAGAATTCGACATTCCCGCCTGCCGCCGCAAGCGCTGGAATTTGCTTTAAGTGAGTCTTTTCACCGGCGACTGTGACCATGCGTGACCGCTACGGAGCATTCCGTCACCATGCCCGGACGCTGCTTCATGCAGAACGCAGCCGCCACTGTACTACTTCTTCAGGCCCCACTCCGCTGGCGCTCGTCTATCCCAATAGTTATGCAACGGGTATGTCGAGTCTGGGGTACCAGACCGTCTACCGGTTGTTCAACGAGCAGCCGCTTATACACTGCGAACGGGCCTTCGTAGCAGAAGGCCCGTTCGCAGATTTTTATCATACCCTCGAGTCTCAGCGCCCTTTGCATGCGTTTCGTATCATCGCTTTTTCTCTGGCCTTTGAACCGGATTACCTCAACGCTTTACTTCTGCTGAAGCGCGCCGGCATCCCCCTGCTGTGGCGGCAGCGGCATGAACGAGACCCGCTCATCATCATGGGGGGCGTCACTACCTTCTATAATCCCGCGGTGCTGGCATCCATCGCCGATTGCTTTTTCATCGGCGAAGCGGAAACCATGATTCCAGTCTTTACATCGGCTTACGAGGAGACCGTTCTCTGCGGCGGCAACAAGGAACAGTTATTGTCAAGGCTGGCCGCTCTTCCCGGTTTCTACATTCCGGCGCTGCACGGGATAAATCCTGTGACCAGGGTCGTGCAGCGCCAGCACCTGGATATCGCGCACCATCCGCCGGCGACCTCCGTTTGCGTCTCCGCGCAGACGCATCTGGAGATGTTCCTGGTGGAGGTCGGTCGCGGTTGCGGACGCGGCTGCCGTTTTTGTGCGGCCGGACACGTCTATCGGCCCTTTCGCTTCTGGCCGCAGGAGCAGATTCTCGCGGAGGTGGATCGTTATGCCCACGCGGGAGACCGGGTGGGATTGGTGGGGGCGGCGCTGTCGGATTACCGCGAACTGGATCAGCTCTGCACCGCGCTGCTGCAACGCGGTCACAAAATCGGGCTCTCTTCCTTGCGCGCCGATCGTATCAGCGCAGATCTGTTGCAGGCCCTGGGACAAAGCGACATTCAGACCGTGACCCTGGCGCCTGAGGCGGGTAGCGAGCGCCTGCGCCGGGCCATTCATAAAAACCTCAGCGATGCACAGATCATCGCTGCGGTCGACCGCATCGCGCAGTCGACGATTCGCCATCTCAAGCTTTACTTCATGATCGGGTTGCCCGGAGAGCGTGAAGAGGATCTGCAAGGGATCGTAACCCTGACCCGCGAACTGGCTGGACGTTACCTTCAAAAAGGCCGGCGTGAGCTGGCGATCAGCATCAATGCCTTTGTGCCCAAACCCTTCACCCCGTTTCAATGGGCGGGTATGGCTACGGAAAAGGAGATCAAGCGCAAACGTGCGTTTCTGCAGCAGGAATTTAAATCGATTTCCGGCCTGCAGATATCGCGGAAAAGCGTCCGTGAAGAGCTTCTGCAGGGCGTTTTATCGCTGGGCAACCATGAACTCGGAGAGCAACTCGCCGATTTGACCCAGCGCGGCACAAGTTGGAACGATCTCCCTGCCGTCCATGCGGACTGGCTGCATCGTGAAAAGAGGCGCGATGAATGGCTGTCGTGGCAATTCGTCGACTGCGGTCAGGATGAAGAAAGGCTCTGGCTGGGTTGGCAGCACGCCCGCCGCTGAAGTTGTTGATTTCCCAATGTGCAATCCCCGTGTACAAATCCACCGCTGCGACTGCCAGCTCCCCGAGGCGC
>DCUM01000028.1:23177-29872 GCA_002327255.1 bacterium UBA2214
GCGCCACCGCCGCCTGATGATCCCCCCCCGCCCGAAAAACCCGAGCCCCCGGATGAACTGGAAGAGCTCCATGAACTGCCTGAATGGCCCGAGCCAGCGGTCGTGAAGACAAAACCGCCGATGGATGCCTTGCCCTTGGTGCGAAGATCCTTTTTGGCTTTCTGATACCATTCTGTTTTTTTGAGAAACAGTTTGGTGACCGGAAATCCGATCAGATAGAGCAGCAGCAGGACGAAGGCGCCCCTGGTGCCGACCACGACCATCGGGAACATGGCCCAGAAGGGGATGAGAAAGAAATAGAGAAACCAGCCGACCCCCGGGGTCACCAGGCCGATGGCTGTGAAGAGACCAATGATGCCAAAGATAAAGGCTCCCATGAGCACGCGTTCCATGAAGCCAAGGTGAGGCATATCGAACAACGGCGCGTCGCCATCGCCTGCGGATTCGCTGCCGGAAGGAGGCTGGCCGCCTTCGAGGAGCGTGATGATCGCCCGTGTGCCTTCGAGGATGCCACCGTCATAGTCGCCGTTTTTAAACCGGGGCGTCATGGTGTGGCGAATGATTTGACCGGCCATGCCATCGGTCAGGGTCGCTTCGAGTCCGTAGCCGACTTCGATGCGCAAACGCCGGTCACCGGGGACGACGACGATGAGAATGCCGTTATCCTGACCCTTCTGGCCCGGTTTCCAGGCCTGGAAGACGCGCGCCGCGTAATCCTCGATATTCTCTCCCTCCAGAGAGGGGAGGGTGAGGAGGACGATCTGGTTGCCATAGTGGGTTTCATGGGTTTTCATGGTTTCGCCGAGCGTCCACTCCGTGTCCGCGGAGAGAATTCCGGCATAATCGTTCACCCGTCCGCTGAGGTAGGGGATGTCCACATCTGCCAGGAGGCCGGTGCTCAGCACCAGGGTCAGAACGGCGAGGAAACGGATTCCGGTTTTCATAGGCCTTTCTCCACGATGAGGTCGTTGGCGAGACCCGGCTGGCCGGATGGCGTGGGGGATTCCCGGCGCGTTGTTGAGAGCGCATCGGCCAGGCTTTTCAGGCCGGTTTCGAGCGCGCCATTGAGGTCGTGATGCTTGAGGGCCGAGGTCATGGCAGCGATGATGGTGAGGATGACCTTGCGGTTGAGACGATTTTGCAGTCCCTTGTCCGGAATAATGGTGACGCGGCGTTCGAAGAGGCTGACGAGGAGCAGCACGCCGTTCCGGGTCGGCGTATCATAGAGGGCGCGATGGAGGAAGAGACCCTCGGCGTATTGGCGCACCTCGACGCGCGCGCGGTGTTTGCTGAGAAAGCATCTGGCGAAGGCAGGCATCAGGATGGAGAGGAGGGCGCAGAGAGCGCCGCCGCCGAGGGTGATCAGGGCGGCGATATGGCCGGTGATGGGGGAGACCCAGTCGAAGAGCAGCCTGTTCAAAAGTGCGGCGCTCAAGCCGGCCAGGGCGGCCCCGAGGGCGAAGGCTTTCCAGGGCAGTTCGGCGTAGCCATCGCTGCGCTTGATGACGGCGAGGACAATCTGGCTGTCGCTCCTTTCCTCGGCGTCGGCGATGAGGGCATCCCAGGGTTTCAGATCAAGCTGCGCGAAAATGGTTTTCATTTCAACACCCCTTGTCAAGCGTGAAAACCCCAAATAAAAAAAGCGCTTGGAAGGCAAGCGCTTTTTAGAGCTGGAAAATCTTACAGGGCCTTGGTCACCTTACCGGCACGCAGGCAGCGGTTGCATACGTAAGCGCGTTTGGTGGCGCCTTTTACGACGATGCGCATTTTGCTGATGTTCGGCATCCAGCGCGTTTTGGTGAGGTTGTGGGCATGGCTGACTTTATTGCCGACCAGTGGTCCCTTGCCGCAGATATCACATTTTTTCGACATCAGAACAACTCCTGTTCTATATCCATAATTCGATAAATTTCTACAATAGCTGATAAATTTATAAAAATAAAATCAAAAATGCAAGGGGAAAATAGATCTCCGGGCAATACCTCCCTGACGGGGTGGGGGAAGCTGTGATAAAAGGCGGACAAGAATGTCCGCCCTCCCATGAGTGAGGTATTACATCCCCGGGTGGTCAGTCCATCGCTGGCAAGCCGGAACTGTATCCAATGACCTCGATTTCCGTGCCGAGCACATGCATCTGTCCCGGCGCCAGGTGCACGGCATCATGCATCGAATGGGCCGCTTCGATGCAGACCATGTGACGGTACTCCTCATCGCCCAAATCCGCAATCACTGCGGGGCTGATAGGAAAGCACCTGTCCGCCGTAACGGGAAATCAGCGCCCGGGCGTGGCGGTTTTCGATCTGCATCATCACCAGGCCGCCGGGTCCCGTGATGCATTCCATCCCTTTGTTCATAAACAGCCACAATGGGTTAGCGGATACTTGTCAGACCGGCCTGCAGCAACGCGCGCACCCGTTCCGCGGACGGCCAATTGTTGAGCGTGAGATAGATAAAGAGGATATAGGGCGCCGTGTCGAACCAATAGAGGCTGTTGCTGTAGATGAGGCCCTGAAAGACGGTGAGCAGAAAAGCCATCCAGCCCAGCGAGGCCATCATCTCATGAATCATCACTTTGGTGATCAGTGCGCTGCGCACATTTTGCAGCCGCCACGGGAGTGCCTCATCAGGGCCGGTGTTTTGCGGCATCCTTTTGGCGATCTGGCGCTTAAAAATAAGTTCAGCCATCCAGAAGCCAAAGAAGGCGAGCGCGATGAGAAACCAGTTGACCGCAGCCAGCTTGTCTATGAGCAGATCCGGTCTTGCGTCTGCCGGCGCCTGGCTAAAATAGAGCACCAGCGCCACGACGCCGAGCAGCGTCGCACCGGTGACGGCGGCCAGATGGATGATCTGAATGGCGCGCAGATACCCCGCTGTGAGCGGCCCGTTGTCTGTTCCTTGATTTGCTAACATCATATCTGATCACTCTCCTTGACAATTTGCGTGGCGGTGTTTTGGATATGCCGCCATGCGTTTTCGACATGGATGCGTTCGCTGTGGGTTTGTCCGACGCAGAAACGCAGGGTCAGACGATCCCGGAGGCGCGCATGCGAGAGGCAGAGCTTGCCGCTGTGATTGAGGCGGTCGAGGAGCGCCTGATTGACGGCTTCGCCGCCGCGGTGGCGGAAACAGACGAGGTTGAGCGGCGCGGGTGCAGCCAGCTCGAAATTCGCATCTTGCCGCACCCATTCCGCAAACTCCCGGGCGAGTTGGATATGGCGGCGCAGATGATACTGCAGTCCCTCGATGCCGTAGTGCCGCAGCACCAGCCATAACTTCAGGGCGCGGAAGCGGCGACCCAGTGAAACCTGCCAGTCGCGATAATCGATGACCGCGCCGGATTCGGTGGCCTGGTTGCGCAGATACTCCGGCAGGATGCTCAGCGACTCGATCAGGGCTTTGCGGTCGGCGACGAAGAAGCAGTCGCAGTCGAAATTGGTGAAAAGCCATTTATGGGGATTGGTGCAGTAGCTGTCCGCCAGGTGCAAGCCCTCCTGAATCGGGCGATATTCGGGGCAGATGGCCGCCATGCCGGACATGGCGCCATCGACATGAAACCAGAGATGATGTTTGCGGGCGATGGCGCCGATGCGCATGAGGGGATCGAGCGCGTTGCTGGCGGTGGTGCCGATGGTCGCGGTGACAAAAAAAGGTTTTTTCCCCGCGGCGATATCGGCCGCGATCGCCCGCTCCAGGGCCTCCGGGATCATGGCGAGGTTTTCATCGACGTCGACGAGGCGCAGGTTGTCGCGGCCGATGCCGGCGATCTTGATGCCCTTTTCGATCGAAGAGTGCGCCTGGGTGGAGGCGTAGGCCGTCAAGCGGCCGTCGCAGCCCGATTCGTTGCTGCGCAACGCATTGATGCGCTCGCGCGCGGCGATGATGGCGCAGACGGCTGCGCTCGAGGCCGAGTCCTGGATGACGCCGCCGCCCGCACCGCGGGAGCTGAACGATTCCGGAAGGCCCAGCAGTTCCACCATCCAGTCCATCATATGGGTTTCGAGTTCGGTGCAGGCAGGACTGGTGGCCCACAGCATGCCCTGCACGCCCAGTCCGGCCGAGAGCAGCTCGCCGAGTATGGCGGGTGCGGAGGTGTTGGCTGGAAAATAGGCGAAAAAGTTGGGCGACTGCCAATGGGTGATGCCGGGCAGGATGATGGTTTCCAGGTCGGAGAAGAGGGCCTGGAGATTTTCGCCCGTTTGCGGCGGATGCGGCGGCAGTTTCGCGCGGACACCGCCCGGCCGGCTTTGCGAGCACACCGGCAGGTCGGCGACGCGCTGCTGATACTCCGCAATCCAGTCGATGAGTTGATAGCCGAGGCGGCGGAACTCCTCGGGGGGCATGTGATACGATTTGAGTTCGCTCATTTTTTTATTCTCACCTGAATCGAGCGATTCGTGCTGTCTTTTCTTTTTTTCCCCACAGCTGGCCGCTCCCGGGAAGGTGATGAATCGCTCCGTTGGGGTCTCAGTAGAGACGCAGGTAGCGGTCCGGAATCGGCTGAATATCGCTTTCGAAATCGAAAACCAGTTGCGTGATCCACCAGCGCCCCTCTTTACGCACCATCTGGAAGCTGTTGATGCCGCGGCCGTTGAACGCCCCGGTCGGTGAGCCTTTGCGCACTTCGAAGGTGCTCCAGTAGCTGGCGATCTCGCCGAACTGGTTGAGACGGCCGGCGAGTTCTTTTTCGTAAAAACCCTCGGTGCGGTAATAATCGGAGACCCGGAGGATGAATTGCTCGAGGTTCAGGGATTCATAGGCGGCCTTGCCGCGGTATTTCTGCGAGGCGAGGATGATTCTGGCGCCCGGCAGCCACAGATTTTTCATGCGCGTCCAGTCCCGTTCCTGGCCGACGGGCCCGGAAATGGTTTCATAGACGGCGCGCGCCAGTGCTTCTGGCGAGGCCACGTCGGCTTTCATGGTCGCCCTGGAGGCTTTGCCGGACTGGGCGATCGTCACGCCGCCACAAAGCCAGGAGAGTGCCCAAAAAAGAATCATAATTTTTCGGAGCCTGATCGACATAATCACTCCGGGTGTCAGGTTTATCATGTTCCCGCTGCAGGGGATGTTCAGCGGCAGCAAGGAATAGCTCCCGGCGCTGCAACCGGTATTCATGCATCATTTTATTTGTGTCAGCGTTCGTTTTCCAGTCCGGTCAACTTTTAAGCCGTCGGGCGTGCAGAATAGGGCTGAGCGAAAATCATGGTTCATCGATGGCCTCGTAAACGCGGACATAGTCCACTTCCATGCGCTGCGGAAAAATCGCGTTATCGACCCCTCTGGCGCCGCCCCAGGTGCCGCCGACGGCGATGTTGAGCAGCAGATGAAACTCCTTGTCAAAGGGCCAGGTCTCCCAGCCGCTGTTCCCGTTTTGAAAGCTGAAATAGAGGCTGTCGTTGACAAAGGCCTTGATTTCTGTGGGGCTCCATTCCAGGGCGTAGAGGTGGTAGCGGCTGGCGACATCGACCGCATAGAGGCGGGCGCTTTTCTGGGTATTTTGGGGATGGTTGTACGCCTGGCAATGGATGGAGGCGTGGATGACGCCCATATCATAGCCGACATGTTCCATGACATCGATTTCGCCGTTGGCAGGCCAGCCGCCGTCGCCGTAGCTCCACCGGGTGGGCAGCATCCAGATGGCGGGCCAGGTGCCGCGGCCGGCCGGCAGCTTGGCACTGATTTCGAAACGGCCGTAGGTCCAGTCGCCCTTGTTTCTGGTCACCAGCCGGGCCGAAGTGTACTCGTGTCCTTCATGATTATCCCGGCGCGCCTCGATGATGAGATGGCCCTTCTCGACGCGGGCGTTTTCGAGCCGGTTGGCGTTGTAATATTGCAGTTCCTGGTTGCCCCAGCCGTGTCCGCCGCTGTCATAACCCCATTTGGTTGCGTCCGGTAGACCGTCGGCGCTGAATTCGTCGGACCAGACCAGGCGCCAGCCCTCTTTGTCTGCGGGCTTGGATTGGTCGGCGGATACAGAATCTTTCTCGCATCCGAGAAAGCAAAAAAGCAGGATGAGCAGATGGATGAATTCTTTGCGCATAAGGCCTCTGAATAATTGGCATGATCGGGTGGATGCTTTGATGAAATATACAAATATTGCTGTTAAATGTCCAGAAAGGATTTCTGCTGTTCGTCAGCAGATCGGCACATTCCTTGGCAGGAGTCCCAAAGGGCTGGCACCGCCCGGGGAAATGCTTCCCCGGGTGATCGAAAAAATGCCGATAAATGGCCATACCGGATTTGTTTCGTGCCAGGTAAATGAGTCACCATGGCATCAAAGTGCGCGGCCAGACACCGGCTTTGTGTTTTCCATCAGCTTATCCACTAACCCTGCAACAGTGCCGGACGCAGGTGTTCACGCTGCCTTAAAGTGAACGGTGTCGCGCTCACCACAATTTTGATTATATCCCGCTGAATCATCGGCCATCGGCCGGTGGATGGTGGGTGTCATTTCTGCTTTCAGGCGCGGGCCTTCTGGCAGAGGCAACATTTTCGTTTTGCTTAAATTTAGCCTTTTGCAGCTTCGAGTGCAAGCCATTTATAGGCATGGCGGCGATCAGGACCCTTGACGCGTTTGCCGTGATTTTGTACCATGGGTTAAACCTGTGAGGGTGTACCAGGTCATGATTAAATAATTTTGACCGTGTCTGCAGAGTCCTTCTTAAATCCCTGCGCATGTTAATCCAGCAGCGACAGCG
>DCUM01000187.1:0-4337 GCA_002327255.1 bacterium UBA2214
CGCCATTACCGCACCACCAGCAAACGGCGCATTCGCGTCGACAAAGGAGTGGTCCTTGCCGACTTTGCCGCCAGCGAGGAGACGCTCCCGGCAGACGGACTGCATCTCCTCGAAGCGGAAGCACACCGGCGCATTTACGATCTGCTGCTGGGATTTCTGCGCAAGCCCGCCTATCTCGATTTCGCCCGGCGCCTCCATTTCATCATCCTCCGCGGCTCCTATGAGACCTTTAGCGTCATTTTCAATGTCGACCGCTTCGATGCCGCGGTGATGCGCAAGGGCAAACTCCTCGCCGATCATCTTCAGGAATCGGGACTCGGCATCCTTTCGGCCTTTATGTTTCTCGACCCCTCGCGTTCGGAGTACTATTTCGAGAGCAAGCGGCCGGATGCCGCCATGACCTTCCGCAAACTGTACGGCGCGGAGAAACTCTCCGTGACGGTCAACGGCCGGCGCTTTTTTTACGATCCGACCGGATTTTCCCAGGTCAATGAATCCATGCTCCCCCTCCTGGTCGAACGGGTGCAAGGCCTGCTGGGCCCGGCCGCGAACGGCCAACTGGCCGATCTCTATTGCGGCTATGGATTTTTCGCCCTGCAGCTGGCGGGGAACTATGACCGGGTATTCGCCATGGACGTCTCCAGCGCCGCCATCCGCGACGCCGCCACCAACAAACATCACCTCTGCCGCGACGCGGAGATATACTTCCGCGCCCAGTCCATCGAGGCCCGTTCGCTGCGGCGCTTCCTGCAGCCCTCCGCATCCGGACGGGAACACATCCTCCTCGATCCGCCCCGCCAGGGCGTGGCCGAGGGCGTGATCCCCTTTCTCGCTAAGCGGGGTTCTGAAAAAATCGTGCACATCTTTTGCGGCATCGAACAAATCCCGCATCACCTCCCTTTATGGTTGCATGGGGGCTATCGCCTGGCGCGAATCGTGCCTATGGATATGTTCCCGGGAACCCCCAATCTCGAGCTGTGTCTGCTCTTTGAGCCCAGACCGATGAATGCCCGGCCGAAAGAACAGGCGGTTCCGGCAAAAAAACCCATAGGGAAAACGGCGGCATCCCGAAAACCGTCCGGGCATGCCAGATCTGCAGCCAAAAGCGGCGGAGAGGCCCCGGCGGATGCCCCCAAGGCACCCCGAAAACCGCCCAGGTATGCCAAATTTGCAGAGCGAAGAGAGAAGAAAAAGATACGCAATAGCAGGAAGCGTCAGGGCGGGCGCAGCCATCCGAAAGCGAAAAAGGAAACGGGTTGATACCATGAAAAAATCCGTGGCAAAACCGGTGTTTCACATAGCCGTCAGCATGGATGATGTGGTCAAGGCGTTCCTGGTCCGCGCCATTGTCTTCATGGAGGAGCAGCAGGTCTCGTACACCGAGGAGATCGATGAATTCGAGCACAGCGCGCTGCACATCGTCGGCGAGATCGATGGAGAGCCTTTTGCCGCCGGACGGATTCGCTTTCTCGGCGACTATGCCAAGCTGGAACGCATCGCCATCCGCAAGGCGTATCGCGGCCGCGGATCAGGACATGACCTGGTGGCATTTATGCTGCAAGTCGCGCGGCAACAGGGATTCCGAAAATTCAAAATGCACGCCCAGGCGCATCTGGCCGGGTTCTACGGCATGCATGGCTTTTTAACCAGAGGAGAAATATTTCAGGAAGCCAATATAGATCACTACTTGATGGTTTATGAAGAAGAATAGGCGAACCCAACGAAAGGAAATGGCGCCGTGACCATTGTCAAATTCTGCAATAAGCAGTGCCTTACAGAAAATGTGCTCTATTTTGAGCGTCTGGCGAACGGCCTGGTGCAGATGCGTCTGGAAAACGGCTGCCCGGAGCTGGTCCATGCGATGGATGGAAGAAAAGTCGACCTGGATCCGATGAGCGAGCTTTTCACCACAGCCGACAGCGTGCTTTCAGGCATCGCCAGTCACCTGCCGCACCGCGTCTACCCCTTTCTCTTCGCGGCGCTCAAGGGACTTCAGGTGGAGGCGGGACTGGGGGTGCCGGAGACCTATACCATCGAGGTGAAACAGGAATAAAAAAAGCGGCGTTATGGCGCCGCTTGTGAAAAATACTATATTACTGAATCGGTTGGAGTTGCTCCGTACCGGACGTGCGAAAAACAGCAGTGCCGCGTTCAAACCACCCTGCGGATCGCCTCAGCCACGCGACACCCGCTCCAGATACTTGCCGGTGCGCGTATCGATCTTGATGACGTCGCCCTCTTTGATGAAAAGGGGCACCTGGATTTTGGCGCCGGACTCGATGGTGGCGAATTTCATCACGTTGGAAGCGGAATCGCCGCGCACGCCGGGTTCGGCTTCGCTGACGAGAAAATCGATGAAATCGGGCAGTTCTGCCGTCAGCGCATTGCCCTCGAGGAAGCGGATGAAGCACATGCCACCCTCTTTGAGAAAGCGTTTGCGGTCGCCGAGCATTTCCGCAGCGATGAAGGTCTGATCATAGGTCTCGGTATCCATGAAGTAGAGATTGCCGTCCGCTTCGTAGAGATACTGCATCTCTTTTTCATCCAGGCGTACGGCTTCGATGGTGTCGGTCATGCGGAAGGTGTTGTCGACGACGCGTCCGGTTTTGGCGTTTTTTAGTCTCGTGCGCACCATGGCGCGCCAGTTGCCGGGGGTGACATGCTGAAACTCGGTGATGATCCAGATATCGTTGTTGTAGCGAATGGCCATGCCATTGCGAAAATCGGAAATAGATGCCATGGAGTCCTCTTGATTGCTTGATAAATTCAGCCTTTATTTTACATCATTTTTCTCAAAAATGCAAGAAGAAATCACCGGGAGGAGTAATACCTCACTGGTGGGGGGGGAAAGCAGTTATAACAGGCGGAAAAGAATACAGGCCTCCCATGAGTGCGGTATTGCGGGAGGAGCGCAGCTTTAGCGGTGCATATTTCTCTTGCATTTATCTTTGAGTGGCGTTAATTTGCAGGACGAAAGGCTGTGCACACCGCTGCGATACAAGCCGCTGCAGCGGCATCCCGGCGGTTGTCAGTGTTTTCGATGCCCGCAATCAGTTAAACAGAATTCGGCTCTGTAATTTTCCGGTCTCTATCACAGGAGCGTACCCTATGTTTGGCATTGACACGGCCGCGTTGTTCTGGTTTTTCATCGGCTTTTTCCTCATGCTCGCCGAACTGGCCCTGCCCGGCTTTGTGATCATCTTTTTCGGCATCGGCGCCTGGGTCACCACCCTGCTGCTGGAATTGGGGGTGATCCAATCCTTCAATATGCAGTTGATCACCTTTCTCATCGCCAGTTTCGCTTCGCTGCTCCTCTTTCGCAAAAAAGGACGCACAATCTTTGAAGGCAAAACCTCCGGCATCCTGCATCCGGATGCCTCGATGGAGGATTTCACAGGCCAGCGCGCCATGGTGGTCGAGGATATCACCGCGGATGGGCGGCCCGGCCGGGTCGAGTTTCACGGCACGCGCTGGCTCGCCGATGCCGATATACCCATCCTCACCGGCACGCCGGTGCAAATCGTAGACCGTGTCAATCTGACCCTGCGCGTCAAGCCGCTGTAAAGCGACAGCGGCCCAAAGGCTGCAAACACAGAAGCGATTTGGTATATTCTTCCAATACGCCTGAAACTTGTCCTTATCGAGTCATTTCATAGGGGCAAGCTGTTCTGCGTCGAAGCCTTTTGTTCATGAAGCATGTTTTAAATTTTGTTGAAAACACAAAGATTTCTGGAGTCAACTAATCATCAGAAAGGAGTCACCATGCCCCCCGAAACATTGATTCTCCTCGGTCTCATCATCCTCTTTGTCATCATCCTGTCGCGTTCCGCGCGGGTGGTGCCGCAAAAGACGGTTTTCATCGTCGAACGCCTCGGCAAATACGCCGCCACCCTCGAAGCCGGTTTTCACATCCTCATCCCCTTCATCGACCGCGTCGCCTATAAGCATTCCCTCAAGGAGAATGCCATCGACGTCCCGGAACAATCCTGTATCACCAAGGACAACATCCAGGTCGAAGTGGACGGCATCCTCTATTTTCTCATCATGGATCCGGTGAAGGCTTCCTACGGGATCAACGATTATGCCTTCGCCGCGATTCAGCTGGCGCAGACCACCATGCGCAGTGAAATCGGCAAAATGCAGCTCGACAAGACCTTTGAAGAACGCGAAAAGATCAACATGGAGATTGTACAGGCCGTCGACAAGGCCTCCGAGCCCTGGGGCCTCAAGGTGACCCGTTATGAGATCAAGAATATCGTGCCGCCGCCGAGCATCAAGGATGCCATGGAGAAACAGATGCGCGCCGAGCGCGAAAAACGCGCCCTGATCGCCGAATC
>DCUM01000187.1:4354-19455 GCA_002327255.1 bacterium UBA2214
CGCATCAACGAGGCCGAAGGCCGCGGCCAGGAAATCGAACGCGTCGCCAATGCCACCGCCAAAGGCATCCGCGAAATCGCCAGCGCCATCGCCGCGCCGGGCGGTTCGCATGCGGTGAATCTGCGCATCGCCGAACAGTACCTCGGTGAATTCGGCAAACTGGCATCGAAAAACAACACCATGATCATACCCAGCAATCTCGCCGATGTCTCGGGCACTGTGGCCGCCGTCGCCAAAATTTTCACCGAATCCACCAAAACGCATCCGGAGATCAAACAGAACACCCCGTCATGAACCTTTTGGCAAAAATAGTGGCCTGGGCCGGGGCGCTGTGCACCAGCGCCCTGGCGACAGCAAGACATGCGCGCACGTGACGTCAAATCGGGGCTGACGCTGCAGGGTTACGCCGGAACCACCGGCGTGCTCCTGGCCATGAACACGACCGCGCAGCGGCGGCGGAATCTGCTCGGCTTCGCCATCGAGCGCGAAGGGCCGCAATCGGGCCGCGTCGCGTGGTTGCAGGGAACGCTGCGCTTTCCCGATAAAGTCACGGACACCAACACGCCCGTGGACAGCAACCTCGCGCCCATTCAAAAATACCGCTGGTCCGATTACTGCGTCTACCCCGATTCTTCCTACCGCTACAAACTGTACGGCGTTTATGGCAATCCCGCCAAATTGCGCTATGTGGATGGCCCCGAGATCACCGTGCGCACCGAATCGATCACGAGCGGATTGCACCAGATCATCTTCAACCGCGCCGCGGCGGCGAGTCAGGCCTATACCCGCCGCTTCGGCAAAGCCAACCCCGATGCCCCGGAAAACCAGGTGGCGCGCGACTGGCTCTCGCGCGGCCTGCGCGAACGGCTGCTGGCATTCCTCGAAGCCGCCCGCGACAGCTCCTGGGGGGTCGATGTGGCGGTTTACGAAGTCGAGCTGCCGGAAACTGTCGCAGCGCTCTCCTCGGTGCTGAACCGCGGCGCCCAGGTTCGCATTGTCTATCACGCCCGCAGCGAAGACCCGCAAACGACTCACAACGAAGCAACGCTGGAACCGCTGCCAGAGACCGTAAAACGCAGCCGCCTGACCTCGGCGATCTTTCATCATAAATTTTGCGTCCTCAATCGCATTCAACCCGATGGCAGCAGACAGCCCGTCTCCATCCTCACCGGTTCCACCAATTTCACCGCCAATGCGGTTTACCGCCAGGCCAATGTCCTGCATGTGATGAATGACGGCGATATCGCCAACCGCTATGCGCAGTTGTTCGATCGCCTCTTCAGCGGTGAACGCCCTGTGGAGACGCGCCGCTATATCAACAGCGCCAATCCGGTCGTCTCCGGCACCTATCCGCAGGTGCTCTTCAGCCCCCGCTCCCAACTCAGCGATTTGCGCGAAGTGGCCGACATTGTCTGGCGCGCCAAACGCGATCTCGTCTTTTGCACGACGTTCAGTCTGCATGATGACATTGAAACCGCCCTTCTCGGAGACGAGCACAGCGAGGTCATTCGTTACGGCTTGCAAAACACGCGCTCCAAAATCACCGGGACGCATCGCCGCGGCCGTTTCGTCACCCCCGCCATGATCGGCTCCGGGCTCGAGGGTTTTCTCAAGGAATCCACCGCCGGACAAGCGGGCAACATTTTCATCCATCTCAAGACCATCATCACCGATTTCTCCACCGCCCGGCCCACGGTGATCACCGGCTCCAACAATTTTTCCCGCAACGCCTCTTCCTCGAACGACGAAAACATGCTCCTCATCAGCCATCACAGCAGTGTGGCCGATATCTACGTCTCGGAGATGATGCGGCTCTATGATCATTACCGCTTCCGCTTCAATCTGCGCAGTTCGACGGGCCGCGGTCCGTCCAAACGCATGACCCTGGCCGTCAACGACCAATGGACGGAGCGCTACTTCGCACCGCAGAGCCTCCTCTATTATGAGCGCGTTCGTTTTTGCCATCCAACGAAAGGGAGCACTTGAAAAGTGAGCGGCATTTCTCCACCGGTGACGCGCAGATGTTGCCATCCAGCTAAAGGGAGCACTTGAAAAATGAGCGGCATTTCTCCACCGCTAACGCGCACATAGTGCCGTCCAACGAAAGGGAGCACTTGAAAAATGAGCGGCATTTCTCCACCGGTGACGCGCAGATATTGCCATCCAGCTAAAGGGAACACTTGAAAAGTGAGCGGCATTTCTCCACCGCTAACGCGCACATAGTGCCGTCCAACGAAAGGGAGCCCATGAAAAGATCCTGGTTGATTTTTCTGATGATCGCTTGCCTGATCACCACCGCCGGCGCTGATGTCACGGCTTTTCGTCTGGTCGTCACCCGTAATGACATCGTCGCCGGTGGTGCCGTGCAGGCGGACGTCGAGCTGCGCATTCAGGAAGGCGCCGCGCCGCGCACCCTCCACTCCCTGACGCTGGATGTCCCCTATGGAACCGAACTGGCGGCCTGGCCGGAGGATGCCGCCACTTTGTGGGGCCTGGGCAGCGGTGAAGGCTATCTGGGCAGCGTCGAAAAACTGGCGCAGCTCTATCGACTTCTGGTGGTGGGCCAGGAGGTGAATGCGGACGGCAGCGGCATCCCCCCCGGCTGGCTCGCCACCGCCAGCTGGCAGCCGATCGTCAATTTGCGCTGGCGCATCGCCACCAGCGCGCCGCTGGCCATTTCAGCCCGGGATGCCACCCTCGCCGCGGCCTACTTTGAGAATCCCGGCAATCAACCGCGCGGATTGGCCGGCGATGACGAGGTTGTCAATCTCGGACTCTATCAGCCGCCCCTGGCTGTCGAATATGCCTCCTTCACCATCGCCCTGCAGGCCGAAGGCGCCAGCGTGTGCTGGAAAACCCTGCACGAGACCAACAATCTCGGATTTCACGTCTATCGCAGCCGCCACGAGCATGGTCCCTTTGAACGTATCAGCGCCGAGATGATCGCAGGACACGGCACCACCCTCGAGTCCCGCGAATACTGTTATCTGGATGCGCGCATCGAACCCGGTCAGACCTACTATTACCTGCTCGAACAGATCGATCAGGACGGCACGGTGAACCGTTCGCCCGCAATCGCCCTGGAGACCAGCGCGGAGGCGCTGCCGCGCGCTTTTCGCCTGCAGCAGAACCATCCCAATCCCTTCAACCAGGACACGCGGATCGCTTACGAACTGCCCGCGGATGCGGAGGTCGACCTCACCATCGCCAATGTCCGCGGCGAGATCGTGCGCCGTCTCGTCAGCCGCAGACAGACGGCGGGGCGTTATGGCCTCCTCTGGGACGGCCGCGACGATGGCAACAGGCCGCTCCCGTCGGGCGTCTATTATCTGACGCTCGCAGCCGGCGAAAACCGGGCCAACGCCAGGATGATCATCCTCAGATAGGAAAATCGATTCTGCTCCCGCCGAGACCCTGAGACGCGGAGAGAATGGACTGCGCGCGGGGCTCAGCGTCTGCATAAAAAGACGATTTACCCCGGGGTCGCTAAAAGATCGCGCAGGCGTGATCAGCCCCTTTGCAAACCACCTCTCCGCCCACAAGGTCAGCCCGGAAGCTGCGTTTTAAACAGATCGAGGGAAGCCGGACAGGTTCTCGCGCCCACGCACCGGCGTGGGCAGGAAAAACCCTCGATCAACACCCGGCCGGGGGCAAAACCAATTTTGCAAACGCACACAAAACCACCTGTCAGGAAACCGCCATGATGCCCTTTCGCCGCGTCCTTTTGCTGCTCGCACTCTTCTGCCTCTCCGCCCACGGCCAATACACCATCCGCTCCCCTTACCTCGCCGAACCGGAACGGGTCTTTGGCTACGTCGACAGCTGTGCGGCCTTTTGGGCGCATACCGTGGACCCCGTCCGCGGCGGCTATTACACCAACATCGATCGCAGCGGCAAGGTGATCACCGCCTGGGGCAAAAACAAGAACATGATCACCCAGTCGCGCCACGCCTACGGATTTGTCCGCGCCTATATGCTGACCGGCAACGATATCTATCTGGATGCCGCACGCCTGGCGCTGGATTTCATGTACGCCCATGCCTGGGACAAAACCTGGGGCGGCTGGCACAACGAGTTGGACGAAAACGGCAAACCGCTCTCCGCGACAGCCGCCAAAACCGCCTTCAATCAGCACTATGCCCTGCTCGGCCCCTGCGCCTTTGTCGAGGCCACCGCGGAGAGTCTGGACGGGTACTGGCTGCAAACCGGCCTCACCTACAACGAATCCCGCCTCTGGGATTCCGACCCGGTGCAATACGGCTATTATGATCAGGTCAATTTCAACGCTTCGACCCGCCAGGGCAAGAGCTTTAACGCGACGGTCGATGCCGTGACCACCCACCAGCTCTCGCTTTTTCTCATGACGGGCGATCCGGCCTATCAACAGCGTTTGCAGCAGTTGACGGATAACATGGTGCATCATCTCCATGCCAGCATGGCGGCGCAAAAAATCGGTTTTGCCGAAGCGTTCGACACCCACTGGAACCCCGATCCCGCCGAGACCATGACCATCATGGGCCATGTCCTGAAGACGGCCTGGTGTCTGGGGCGACTTTACCAGCTTGACCCGCAACCCGATCTCCTTGAAACGGCGGAGAGTCTGGCGCAGCACGTCCTGCAAAAGGGATATGACCATACCTACGGGGGGCCCTATAAAGACTACAATCGCGTCACCGGCCAGATGTTGATGTGGGGACAAGTCGATACCGCCAAGGCGTGGTGGCAGATGGAGCAGGCGGTCACCGCCGGACTGATGCTCTACGACATCACCCGCCAGCCGGCGTATTTGCAAATGGCCGACGAGACGCTCGATTTTTTCATGCGTCACTTTGTCGATCGCACCTATGGGGAAGTTTATGAAAATCGTACCCGGTATGGAGGACCCATCTGGGGGGATCATAAAGGGGGCGGCGGCAAAGCGGGCTATCATTCGATCGAACTGGGGTACTATGTCTATCTCTACGGTACCCTCTTCGTCCACAACCGTCCGGTGCAGCTCCATTACCGCTTCGCACCCGCCGCAAAAGCACGCACCATCGCGCTGTGGCCGCTGGCCATCCCGACCGCGCGTCTGGCGATCAGCCAGGTCCTGCTGGATGAGCAGCCTTATGCAGCGTTCGATCCGGTGGCACGAACCCTTTTTCTCCCGGCCGGAACCGGCGGCCATTTCGCTGTGACCTTTACACCGCAGGCGAACACAAACGTCGCGAGGCGCCCGGACGCGCCGGAAATGGCGTTTGAATTGCTGGGCAATTATCCCAATCCCTTCAATGCGCGCACGCAGATCGCTTTTCAATTGAATAAATCACAGCCGGTTCGCATCGTGATCCATGATCTCCGCGGTCGTGAGATGGGCGAATTATGCAACAGACGTTTCGAACCGGGGCGCCATAACATATCCTGGGAGGCAACCGGTGTGCCGAGCGGCATCTATTACTACCGCCTGCACAGCGCGCAGGGCACGAAGAGCGGCAAACTCACGCTGCTGCGCTGAGGGGTAATTTTCAACACCCGGACGATTTTCCTTGCCCGGTCTCTCTATTTTCACTATCATGCGATAGAGAGTCAAGGAAGATCAAATGGAGCATCCCCCCAATCGCATCACCGACTGGCCCGAGTCGGAGCGGCCGCGCGAACGCATGCTCGGCCACGGCGCCGACGCCCTCTCCGAAGCCGAGTTGCTCGCCATCCTCCTGCGCACCGGCAGCGGCAAGCGCACCGCGGTGGATCTCGCCCGGCACCTGCTGACGACCTATGGCGGTCTGCGCGGACTCGATCAGATCGCCATTCAGGATTTGCAGGGCGTCCACGGCATCGGCACGGCCAAGGCATGCCAGCTCAAGGCCGCACTGGAGCTGGCCAAACGCTTCGGCCAGCAGAAATGGCTGCAGCCGGAACGCATCCATTGCTCGGAGGAGGTCTACCAATTCCTCAAGCTGCGCCTGCGCGACCTCAGCCGCGAGGTCTTTCGCGTCCTCTATCTCACCACCCGCCACGATATCCTCGCCGATAAAGTCCTGTTTGAGGGCTCGCTGACCGAGAGCGTCGTTTCCACCCGCGAGATCGTCATGGCCGCACTGCAGCACGCCGCCGCCGCGATCATCCTGGTGCACAATCACCCCAGCGGCGACCCCCATCCGTCGCCGGAAGACAAAAAAGTCACCGACAAGATCATCCACGCCTGCCGTCACTTTGACATCCGCGTCCTCGATCACATCATCATCAGCCGCGACTCCTTCTTCAGTTTTGCGGATCAGGGCCTGCTCCCAACGGATTCATCGCAGGGGTAGATCGCAGCGTGGGCGCCAGCCCGCCAAATTCAGACGTAGCCGCAGGGCGGGCACCAGCCCAACAACCTGATCGCTGGCCACCGCCGGGTACCAGGTTTGATTGGGCCAAACCGGCTCGGTGTCCTCTTTGCCCATATGCTTTCCCCCCGGAAAGCGCCAGGGAAGTNNGAGGGCGGACATTCTTGTCCGCCTTAATAACGGGTTTATCACTCCCCCCATGAGTGAGGTACAATTTGGCTTGTTTTTCGCTGTCATTATCGCTATTTTTTCTAATGCCCTCGGAAAGGATAATGACAGAGTGATCAGCCCACGCGTCAGGAAATATGGATTTCATGTTTACAATTTCGCCCCCGAAATGCTGCTGGACTATGCCTCCGCACACAAGCTGAATCATATCGAGATCAGCCTGACCAGGGAACACGCTCCCCTGGAAAGTTTTGACCGGGAACGGATTGCCACACTGAATGCTTTCGCCGCACAAAATCAAATCGAATGGAGTCTGCACCTCCCGCACGCCGTCAACCTCGCGGATATTATTCCTCCGATGCAATGGCGGCATCTGAATTACTTTATAAAAGCGATTCATCTGGCCTATGAACTCCATGCCACCCATATTACAACTCATATCGGCAATTTCTTCTGGTTCCCGGTAACCCACTGGAGCCGCCGCAAGGCCCTGGGCCGATTCCTCGACAATATGCAAAAAATCATCGCCCTGTGTGAAGCAAAGGGGATCGTGATAGCCATCGAAAACTTGGTGCCGATCCCGCATGGCACAGATTTCTACCTGCTGGGCGACAACATCGAGGATTTTATCCACATATTTGCCGTGATCGATTCACCTGCGCTGCGGTTTTGTCTCGATACCGGGCACGCCAACATGGCGGAAGGAGTCCTTGCCTATTTGGCCCGTTTGGGCGACAAGCTGGCTTGTATCCATTATCATGACAATCGTGGATTCAATGACGAGCATCTGCCCGTGGGACAGGGCACGATACCATGGCGGGAAATGGTGGCGGAGTTGACACGGATGGATTACGCGGGCCCGTATGTCAGCGAATGCCGCAACATCCATCCGCACGAAGCCGCAGAATTGCTGCAAGCATACTTTAATGACACGTTGATCATGCCCCTCGGCAGGCCTTAAAGCCGCTTCTGCAAATTGCCCGAACTATTCAGCACCGCCGCATCAGCCTAGATCGCCTCCCCGCTGAAATCGTAATTCAATTTTTTCTGAATGCTCGAGATCTGAGCGAAGGTATGTTTGAGCGTGTTGCGTTCAATCTGGGTGAGCGTGCCGGGATTGATGAAATTATTCGCGGGTTCGTTACGCGCCATCTGCGCAGAATGGTGCTTGAAACGCAGTTGCATCAAAAAATGATAGGCCTGCAGCAATTCGTCATAGGTGGTTTTGTTGATGATCCCCTTTTGCAGAATCCCTTGCAATCGCTCCAGCGTATTGGTCTCGTGAATCTTGTCACGGATGGCATAGATGCGGGCATAATCGATCAGAAACAGGGTGGCGTTTTTGACATCGAACGTTTCCGGATGATCCCCCTTTGATTCCACGACAATCCGCCCCAGCAAACCGAGTGGAAGCCGGTGCTGCAGGCTGTTCTTCATGAGATGCTGCATAAAGCCGGACTGGCCCTCGGCGGTTTTAAACAGATATTCCCGCAATTGGCCGGCCAGGCGCCCATCGCCGTGCACGCAGCGAAAATCGAAAAAGATGCTGAGATCGATCAAATCCTGGGGATTGGATTGGGTGATCCAGGTGTGAAAATACTCCTGCCACTGGCTCAGGGGCTGACACCAGCGCGGATTCATCGCCATCGCCTCGCCTTTGCAATACACATAGCCGCACGCATTCAACCCGTCACACACCCTTTTCGCCAGCTGTAAAAAATAGTCGCGGGTTTGCGCCGCCCGCTCGGGGGCAACGTCTTCATAGAGGATGGCATTGTCCTGGTCGGAAATCAGCGTTTGTTCCTTGCGGCCGATGCTGCCCAGCGCCAGAAAGGCATACCGCGCCGGCGGGGCGCCCATATCCGCGACGGCAAATTCGATCAGCTTATCCAGGACCGCATCGAAAATCGTCGTGATCGTCTGTGTGATATTCCTGGCGCGCGCCCCGCTGTCGATCAAAGCTTTCACCAGGCGCGGCACTTTGGCCTGCACGGCGATCAGGTCATCCACCGATTCGGCCATCTCGATCTCCCGCAACAGAAAGGTGGACGACTGCCGGTGGACCTGGAGCAATTCCTCGCTGCTGATGGTGCCGATGATGTTTCCTTCACGATCCTTGACCGCCAGATGGCGGATGCCCTTTTCGTGCATGAACATCAGCGTGTGGTACACGAGTGCAGTGGATGGGATGGACACGATCGGTGAACTCATGACCTCGCGCGCCGGACGGTTGACGTCGTAACTTTCGGCGACCACGCGTTCGCGCAAGTCACGATCGGATATAATGCCAATGTACTCGTTGTCATCGCTCATCAGCAAGGCGGCGCTGTATTTTTTCCGGGTCATCACTCTGGCCACTCGAAAAATCGGCCAGTTCATATTGCAGGCAACGATGCTCATTGCAAAGTGTTCGACCGGTTCATTCAGAAAGCGCAACGAGGTCTGCAATTCGATGATCAGGTTCTCGCGCTCCTCCTCCAGCCTGATCTGTCCGGTGATATCCTGCAGGATGCCGTCACACCAGAGCGGCTCGCCGCTGTCATCTCTGACCAGGACGGCTGATATGGAAACGACGGCAATGTCGCCGCTTTTTTTCCTGACTTGCACGACCATATTCTCGACGACGCCCTCATCCGTCAACTTTTTCAGGAAGGTTCTGGCGTCCGGGCGGTGATGAAAAAGACGCACAATGCCGGTATTGGACATCTCCTGGTTGTCCATAAAACCCAGCATTCGAATCGCCGCTGCATTGGCTTGAAGGACCCTGGCATCATATCCCAGACCGGTGCGGAACACGCCAATGTCAATCTGGTCAATTAACGTCTGAAACCGGTTTTTGCCCTGGCCGGGTTCGCCTTCCATCTGATCACGACGACTCAAATCCTTGACAATGATGGTGTATCCCTTTTTTCCCTCCAGGATAATCTCGGAGGTATAGAGAATGACATCTATAACCTCCCCGTCCCGCGTCCGCAACCGGGTTTCCAACTGGCTTTTATGATATCCTTCGTTTTTTAATTTTGCAAAATAGCAGACTTTGTCTGCGACACACCTGGATTTTTCGCAGAGAATATCATCCAGTTGGAATTCCGACCAGCTTTGGTCGTGGTAGCCGAGCATGGCGAGCAACGTTTTATTGGCATAGACATATTCACCGTCCAGCAACATCACCAGGCCTTCCGTCGAAGCTTCGACCAATTCGCGGTATTTGGCTTCCGATTGGCGCAGACTGCTTATCGCCTTGTGCCGTTCCCGCTCGATGTTGAGGCTCTGCCGGCCAACATAAAAAAGAATGATGGCCAGGACGACCAGGATGATGAAGGAAACAGAGATCAGGTTTCTGGTCAGATTGCCGATTTCCGCCTTGACGTCCTCAATGTAAATCCCGGTGCCGATGATCCAGCCCCAGGGCGCAAACGCCTTCACAAAGGATAATTTCGGCACAATCCGGGAAGGGTCATCCTTCCATTGCCACATATAGTCGACGTACCCCTCGCCGCTGGCACGGGCCTTATTGACAAATTCGACAAAAAGCCGCTTGCCTTCGGGATCCTGATAATCGGATAAATCGCTGTTGTTCAATTCCGGCCGGTAGGGATGGACGATCATAACCGGCTGCATGTCGGTCACCCAAAAATAGTCCTTCTGCTCCTCGCCGTAACGCAGATATTGAATGATCGCCCTGGCCTGCTGCTGCGCCTCGACGCGGGTGAGCTGGCCATCCTGCTCCATACGGTGAAACTCATCCAGAATGCTCCAGGCCGTATTGGTGATTTCCCTGATCATTTCCCGCTTGCGATCGAGGATGTTCTGTCTAAAGGTGGGAATGATGATGGAAAAAATAGAGACCGTGAACAGCAGGAATGCCAGGATGGTCGGCAGAATGATCTGCACAAAGAAATTGCGTCTGTTTTTCCGGATCACGGATGCCCTCTTTTTGTCCGTTGGATAGGTGATAGTATGCACTCAATTATATAGAAATCAGCAGTGAATGTCAACAAAATTCATCAGGATTCAAAAAATATGAGCCCGATTCATTTTTTAGCTTGATTTTAAACCCGTTATTAGCTATTTTTTCTGCATTAGATTGGAACACAATGGTCATGGACCCCTTGCAACGGAAATGGACGTGTGCGTGGACAAAGAAAAACTCTGCCAAAATCCCCGAGTTTTTGGTCTCTCTCCATTCCGCCCGAAATTGATGATCCATCAAATAGCCTGTTTCCCCACTACGCATCATCTCACGCCAGGAGGACGTATGCAACGTTTGGCTCTCATGTTGGTGCTGTTAATTTTACCCGCGCTGCTGTTCGCCCAGGGCACGGAATCGAAAGAGTTCGGCATCAAATTCAAGGGGTTTGTCAAGACGGATTTCATGCTCGATTCACGGCAGACCGTGGCGGTCCGGGAAGGCCATTTTTTGCTCTATCCGGCTGCGGAAGCCCTGGATGAAAACGGCGAGGACCTGAATGCAGCACCCCATCTCAACATGCTCGCCATCCAGACGCGCCTCACCGGCGTCATTTCCGCTCCCGACGCCTTTGGCGCCCGCGTCAGCGGCCTGATCGAAGGCGCCTTTTTCGGCCACTCCGATGGCGATATCAACGGATTCCGGCTCCGTCATGCGTACGCCAAACTGGATTGGGCTGACTGTTCTCTCCTCGTCGGCCAGTATTGGCACCCCCTGTTCATCACCGAAGTCTTTCCGGACGTCGTCTCTTTCAATACCGGTGTGCCGTTTCAGCCCTTCTCCCGCAATCCCCAGATCCGCTACATGCGCAAACTGGGCGACTTTGAAATGACCCTGACGGCGGCCAGTCAGCGCGATTTCACCAGCACGGGACCCGGCGGCGCTTCATCTGTCTATTTGCGCAATGCCTTGCTGCCGATGCTGAATTTCAATCTCAAGGCAAAGACGAAAAACTGGCTCGTGGGTGCGGGTGTTGACTACAAGACCCTGCTGCCGCGCCTCTCCACCACCGGCAGCAACGACAAATCGTACAAATCAGAAGAAAAAATCAGCAGCCTGACCATGATGGGCTTTGCCAAAATGACCGCAGGGAACCTCACGGTCAAAGCCGAAGGCATCTATGGACAGAATCTGACCGATTTGCTGATGCTGGGCGGCTATGCGGTCAAATCCACGGACGCCGCCACCGGGATTGAACAATATACCAACCTCAATACTGTGGCAGGCTGGGGCGAAGTGGTGATGAAAGCGCCGGACAGCCCCATGACGTTCGCCCTGTTTGGCGGCTACACAAAAACGCTCGGGGCGGATGATCCCATCACCGGCACCATCCATGCCCGCGGCAGCAACATCGATGCCGTCCTGCGCGCCGCGCCGCGCGTGGAATATCAACAGGGCAAGGTCCGTTTTGCCGCGGAAGCGGAATATACTTCGGCTGGCTATGGCGTCACCCTGAAAGACGGGAGCGTCGCCAACGCCAAATCGGTGAGCAATCTGCGGCTCCTGTTGGCCGCTTATCTTTTCTTCTGATCTGAAGCATGCACCGCCGGGAAGCGCCGAATTAAGGGTTGCAGCGACTCACACCGAATCGGCGCCATTCGGCCAATCAGATTTTCACCGGTTGTTCCATCAAGCAGGTATACTATTCAACTAATCGATTGACGGCGCAGACCCGGCCGTTCGACTTGAGAGCAGGTAATCTTAAAACACGAGAGGATCTAATGACGAATTCCGATCAATACACGGTTAATTTTTTCAAACCCAAAAGCGGTCATGCCAGGGCGAACACAAAGCTGATTGTGATTCTTGCCACCATTTGGGCCGTGAGTGTGTTTGGGTTCCAGATCGCCCTGATGATCCTGAACGAGCCGACGCCGGAAAAAGCCTATACCACCTTCGAGTCGGTTTGGCCGGCCGTGGTGGAGGATGCCGCCACTCCCATGGCACTCAAGCAGGATTTTGCCCGGGCGTTGTTGTCTGTGCTCGGCAAGAATATTGCCGTCAGTAATCCCCATAAAGAAGTCCTGAAAGAAGCCCTGAGCTGGAGTGTCTACAGCATGCAACCCGACAGCCTGCGAGGTATTTTCCAGAGAATGCCGGACCCCGCATCGCTTCGGACGGCTGTGCAGAGCATCGGGCTGGCTGCTGACGGGATGGACAAAATCATGATCGACCTTTTGCCGCATTCCCTGGTGGCGGTCAAAAGCGATCAACTGCGCGCCGAGAGCAAGGCGGCTCTGCCCGGCATTATGAAATTGTATCTGGTCCACAATCAAAACGCGCTCACCAAAGCAAAATTTCTCGGTTTCCCGTTTCATTACTGGTACACCGCCCAGTTCCTGCTCATTTTATTCGTCGTGCTCTGTCTGATCTATGCGATGGCCATGGATCGAATGAATGTGAAACACGATTTTGTCGAAGAGACCTAGCCTGAATCATTCGCATATACGGGAATTGATGCGTCTGTTCTATTAATTATTAATTGTTTGCAGGAGCGGCCTCCTGGCGGCGATCTTTGGCGGCAGAAACCGCAACCTGCCGGCAAATTAAAATTTCATGAAACGATCAGGCAAGCATATCCGGAAAAAATAAAAAACATTCACTACCTATGCTCGGAGGAAACCGTGAAACAGGGTATCTTGACATATATGGGTTTATTGGTGCTACTGCTCTCTGGCGTGGCGTTCGCCCAATCGGCGACCACGCTGGAAGACTCGCTCAAAATTGGTCCCGCCATTATTCTGGTGGCCATATTGTTGTTGTTCATCGTTGTCGGCTTGCTCAACCGGGCCAAGGATACTTCCACCTATTGGGCAGCCGGCCGCAAAATATCCCCGGTCGGCGCCGGCATGGCCATCGCCTCCAACTGGATGAGTGCGGCCTCTTTTCTCGGCATGGCGGCGATCATGTACGGCTCCGGCTATCATGGCTTGTCCTATGTGGTCGGCTGGACCGGCGGCTATGTGCTGCTGCTCATTCTCATGGCCGGTCAGATTCGCCGCTATGGCAAATATACCGCGGCTGATTTTATCGGTGACCGCTACTATTCACAGGGTCTGCGCGGATTTGGTGCGGGGGTGGCCATCTTTATCTCGTTCTCCTATTGCGTCGGCCAGTTTGCCGGCATCGGCCTCATGTTCAAATGGATTCTGGGCATCAATTACACCTGGGCGGTCCTCATCGGTGCTTCGGTGGTACTGGCCTACACCCTGATATCCGGCATGCTGGGCGTGACCAAAAACATGCAGATTCAGTATGTCATCATCATTATCTCCTTCCTGATTCCCCTCTTCCTTTTGGCCTACAAATTCGGCTACCTGTTCTGGCTGCCCCAGGTGGGCTATGGCGCGGTCATCACCGATATCGTCAACGGTCTGGCGCCCGGAAAGGGCCTTACGGCGATGGGTCATGACTTTGCCATTTTGCCTTCGCCGGAATTTGCCATGCCCTGGGATCCGGCGACCGGCCAAACAGCTTTTCAGTGGATTGCCATCTGTTTTTCACTGATGATCGGCACCGCAGGACTTCCGCATGTCATACAGCGCTTCTACGTCGTCCCCCGAGCGCACGATGCCCGCTGGTCCGTGGTCTGGGGATTGTTCTTTATCTGTCTGCTCTACTGGAGCGCTCCGGTATATTCCGCCTTCGGCAAAATTTTGTCCGCCAACCCGCAGGTGGGTATGCTCGCCAAGGACGCCATTGTGGTCTATACGGCGCAGCTGGGTGATGTTTTCCCGCTGATCGTGGGCTTGCTCGCCGCCGGCGCCATCTCGGCCGCTTTTTCCACGGTATCGGGCCTGCTGGTCGCGGGCGCTTCGGCCTTTTCCCACGATTTGTATTATCGCGTGATCAATCCCCAGGCCACTGAACATACGCAAATGCTCATGGCCCGGATTGGCACCATCCTGATGGCCGCGGCCGTGGCCATTGTGGCGTTGTTGAATCTGGGACTCATCGCCCAACTGGTGGCGGTGGCTTTTTCACTGGCCGGGTGCACGATATTCCCGTTGTTCCTGCTCGGCATCTGGTGGAGCGGTTCCAACCGCGCCGGCGCCTGGGCCGGCCTCCTGGCCGGCTCGACGGTGTCCGCCATTGCTTTGACCTACTTTGTGGCCGGCAGATTCGGCGGATCGTTGCCCGGACAGGAATTTATCAATTACTATCTCAACGCCTGGTACTTTGCCATATTTGGCGCGCCGATTGCGATCCTGAGCAACATCGTCGTATCACTGCTCTCCAAAGAAAAAACGCCGCATGAAGTGGTCAAATTTTTGGCGGAAAAAGTGCATAACTACAAAGTGGTTTAGTGTTTATCGATTTTCCCGGATTTATGCGGATTTATCCGGGCCGGAACAGCGGTTTTTTGATGGGGTCGTACCAAATCCAGATCACGGCATATACGCAACGCTATGACAGAAGGCAACGATGGGCTCCACCTGCTCCTGGTGGAGCCCACCTGCAGCCGTAGCCGAAGGATGGACGCAGGGTGTCCGCCAGCCCACCAACCCTGCCGAACCGGGGCCCGGGGCACTTTGGGGCGCAGATTTTTACCTTTGCTTCTTATCCCAAAAAATCGTTAATTTAGACCATGCGAAGAATCATTCTTGTGATATCCCTGGCATGGTCATGCACGCTGCCGGCCGCGGAACGCCCCG
>DCUM01000057.1 GCA_002327255.1 bacterium UBA2214
TCCTGGGTCGTGAGATCGGGTGGCGCAGAGCCATAGCGGCTTCACTCCTCACACTGGCTCTCGCGATTATCATCGGAGTGGCGGCGCGATGGCTGCTGCCTTTCATCTTGTCATAACCACCGAATCACCTGTCCGGAGGAATGTGTCATGCATCGTTTAATGGTCCTTCTGTTGCTTGGCCTCGTATCATTTTCCCTGGCCCAGACGGGATCAATCGCTGGTACAGTCCGTGATGCAGAAACAGGAAAAGCTCTGGCTGCGGCCAATGTATTCATCCAAAATCTGAATCTGGGTACCCATAGCAGCGTTCAGGGCGGCTTCAGGTTCGATAAAATTGCGCCCGGCGCACACCGCCTGGTTGTGACGTTTATCGGCTACAGACCGTATCTGCAGAATGTGATGATCCATACGGACAGCACGCTGCTGTTATCCTGCCTGCTGATGCCCTCTCCCCTGCCGCTCACCGACGTGACCATCAGCATGCCGCGCTATGAGACGACGCTGCGGGAATCCCCCTTGCCGATTGGCGTCGTGGGTGAAGAAAAAATCCAAATGAAACAGCCCTTGACGGTCGCCAACATTCTCGCTGCTGAACCGGGACTCAGCCTGCAACGCGATGGCATCTGGGGCAGCGGGATCACCATCCGCGGGATGAGCAGGAACAGCATCGTGACGCTGATCGATGGGAATCGCGTGGATACAGCCACTGATCTCATGGCGAGTTTTTCCATGATCAATGTCCATGATATCGATCGCATCGAAGTTGTCAAGGGATCCGCCTCCTCTCTCTATGGGTCGGGAGCGTTGGGTGGTGTGGTCAATATCATCACCAAAGAGGCCTGGTATCAGGAACAGCCCTATGTGCAGACGCGCCTGCAGAGCGGCTATCAGAGTGCCAACAGAAACGGGCAAGGCCATGCCGCCATCAGTGCCGGATCGCGTAACTGGCATGCGCAGGCATCCTTTTCCAGACAGAAAGCCGGTGATATGCGTACCCCGGCGGGCACGCTGGAAAACAGCCAATATGAAGATGAATATCTCTCAGGGCGAATCGGATTTCGACCTTTCAGCAATCACGAGTTCAAACTGAATTATCAGAACTATCTGGCCAAGGATGTCGGGATCCCCGGAGGTGCCCCCCTTTTCCCGAACCAGGCGCTCGTGCGTCATCCGCTGGAAAAGCGCCGCCTCCTGAACGCTGAATATATCGGCAAAAATATCAGCCGTCATTTCACACGGCTATCGCTCAAGGCTTTTTCGCAGTATATCCTGCGAGACGTCGAAAATATCCCCTTTCAGGTCCAGAACATTCCGGCCTCGGGGACATTGCCGCCGCGCCGGGTTTCGGTCCTGAAGATAAAGCCGGGGGCCGAGCATGACATTCAGGGAATTCAGGTGCAGAGCGAATGGCTGTTATCGGCGCACGATCTCCTGGTATTCGGATTTGACGGCTGGGAGAAGAAATACGATGGCTATCGCACCAAGGAAACCAAAATTGAGGCATTGGATCCGGTCACGCAGGCCGTCAAAAAAACCACCTATCGCACCGTCGGCGAATTGCCGTTGCCGGATGCGACGTACCGCAGCACGGGGTTTTTCGCCCAGAATGAGTTGCGTCTGTTCGAGAACAGGATGCAGGTTCACCTCGGCGGCCGGCTCGATCAGATAGACACCGAAAACAAGAGGGCACTGAATCCCTTATACGAGATTGTGGATGGTGTTCGCAACGATCAGCCGGCCGGACAAGCGGTGTTGTGGCCGGCCACTGCTGCCAGGGAAAAATCGTGGAGTGCCAATCTCGGTTTGCTTTATCATCTGACGCGCCGGCTCGATCTCAGCATGAACCTGGCACAGGCTTTCCGGGCGCCTTCGCTGGAGGAGCGATATCAATACATCGACCTCGGCAATCTCGTTAAAATCGGCGATCCCCATTTGGCAGCGGAACAGGGCCGGTATATCGATCTGGGCGTGCGCATCTGGTCTGAGTGGATAACTCTCTCCGGCAACGGCTTTTACAACCGGCTCACCGATCTGGTGACAGAAACACCCGGCACCTACGAAGGCCGCAACGCCTTGTTGAAGGTCAATATTGGCGATGCGGAACTCTACGGCGGCGATGTTCGTCTCGACATTCAGCCATTTCCTTATCACGCCTTTTGGCTGCGCGCGGCCTATGTGCACGGACAGGATATTGATCTCAACGTCCCCTTGCCACAGATAGCCCCTCTTAACGGCGGAATCGGCGTGCATTGCGAGGGGATACCCTGGTTTTCCGTGGATATCGAAACCCTGTATTCCGGCAAGCAGGCACGCATTGCCAGGGGAGAAATCGGGACGCCCGCCCATGCGGTCGTGAATGCGTATGTCAACAGCAAAGCGGTTGTGTGGGGTGGCATCCAGATGAACGGGACACTGGGGGTGGAAAATCTATTCAATCAAGAATATCGCAATCATCTTTCGACCAATCGCGGCGAAATAACCGTGGAACCCGGCAGGAACTTTCTTTTGAGCTTGCGTTTGCAGCGGTAGAGGTGAGCAGCGGCTGCCGCAAACAAGCTGCAGCAGCCGTTTTTTCAGGATTTATCATCCCTCTTCTTGTTGGGCACGGTGAACAAGAGACCGATGAGGCCGCCATAGGCCGTTGCCAGATAGGGATTGCCGGTCAGGGGGCACGCCCCGCCCTGACAGCCGATAAAATAGTAATAGGCAAAACCGGCGAGTGCCCCGAGAGCGGCCCCCGCAGAGATACGAATTGATTTTTTCACGGTAATCCTCCTTCATTGCCCTGATATCAGGCCTCCGGCCCGATCAGGATCCTCACGTAAAAGCCCCATGACTGCCGCATCCAGCGCCCGCCGTGTAGCCGCCTTCACTGATCTCTGAACCGGGGGCAGCAAAGGAAGAGAAGAGTTTTTCCGGTTTGAGCGTTGCGCATGCGGGACATTTCAGTTCCGCTCCATCTTCACCCACTTTTTGAAAAGCATCGAAAATATGGTTGCACTGACGGCATCGATATTCATAGATCGGCATCTACTGTTTCTCCTGTTTATGCC
>DCUM01000025.1 GCA_002327255.1 bacterium UBA2214
CTGCCATTTTTTGCCCTTCAAAAAGAGGCAGCTAAGGAATTTTTAGGATTCATCATTGAAACGCGGATTTGCGGGGAAAAGTAATACTCTTTCTTAGCTGCCATTTTTTATTGGAGAAAAAAGGGCAGCTAAGCCTTGTTTTGGCCTGTCTTGATGATTTAAATATAATAAAAACATAAACCGGCCGAGGTCCGACCCCGTTTTCGTCCGTTTTCGGTAAAGTGACGCACGCCACCACCACGCCAATTTTCGCTTGATTTTTAGGGACTGATTGGCTATTATGAAACAAGTAGCAGAGGGGAGGGTGTGCTGATTTTTTGTTTGATGGCTCGCCACAGTCTGGCATACATAGACGAATGCCCCTTCACCAAGACCTCGCATCTGAATGACACAAATGCCAGACTCCTTCAAAGGAACATACTGACCAAACCGTGGAGGAGACCCCACATGAGTAAGCGCACAATCTTTTATTTCACGATGGCTCTTGCGACGGCCCTGAGCCTGATTTTTGCGCCAGTTGTCAAGTCGCAGGGTATCCAGGAGTCGATTGAGGAACTGACGGGCGATACCGGGAAGGGCTATCTCCAGCCCCTCTTCAACTCTTTCGCCAACAACCTGAACGCGGGCATGTATACGAGTGCCGCCATCCCGCGTCTGGGTTTGCGTTTGCGCATCAATCTGGTGGCCATGGGCACGATGATTGGTGATGACGACCGTGTCTTCACGGCGACGCCGCCCCAGCCGTACGCCCAGACACCGGTGAAAACCGCCACGGTTTTTGGTGAAAAAGGGGCTGTCGTCGAAGGTCCCGGTGTTTCGTATCGCTTTCAGGATGGTCATCTCACGGGCGATTTTATCCCCTTCGCCGTGCCGGAGGTGGAGATCGGCGCTGTGATGGGCACCATCGCCCGCGTGCGCTTTTTTTCCGCCAAACTGCCGGGTGAAACCGGGGAAGAACTGGGCGAGATCAAACTGGCCGGATATGGCATCCAGCACAGTTTGAGTCAATATGTGCCGCTCTTTCCCGTCGATGTTTCCGCCGGATTCTTTTATCAGACCTTTGATATCGGCGACATCATGGAATGCCAGACCCTCAACGTGGGGCTGCAGGCCAGCAAATCATTCAGAATGCTGACGCTGTTCGGGGGTGTTAATTATGAAAGCGGCAAGATGGAGGTTTCCTACAATTATCAGGGCAAGGAAGGGGGCGAGCGCATCGCGTTTGCATTGGACAGCGAGACTTCCTTCCGTTTTCATGTGGGGGCAGGATTGAATCTGTATCTCGTCCATCTGAATGGCGCCGTTTATATCGGCCCGCAAGTCACCGCCATGATCCGTGCTGGAATCGGTCTGTAGTTTTACAGCCTGTTATTGATGTCAAAGGAGGAACCCTCGATGAAAATAAAGATGAAATGGTTTGCAGCGGCCCTGCTGATCGCCGCGATGATGATTTTGAACTGCAAGATTATCGGTGTGGATGACGACGCAACCACGGTTATCACCCTCACCATCGAACACACCTTTCGCACCATCGCACCGGGCAACGATCCGCATACGCGCACCTTCACTCCGGCTGAATACTGGGATGAAGCATTCAATGATTGGGATATCACATCGGCTGATTTGTCCGACATTCAGGTGAGTGTGTGGGATGTTGAAACGGCGGAACGGCCGGTATCGGCCAAATTCACGCTGACCTTCATCGATCCCGCGGCGCCCGCCAATCCGCTGGTGGGCAGCACCGGGATTCTCACCCTGGGTGAGTGCATCGATAACATCATCAACGTCTGGAATAACAAAGTGGCCATCAACGCCGCGGGCAAGACGCGTTTGCTCAATGCCATCCAGAGCAAAAAGACGATCACCCTCTCGGCGCCCGTGCAGAATCTCTCGGGATCATGCGATTTTTGGACCAAGGCGGTGATAAAAATTCAGGTGAATTTGAAAAAGAAATAGCAGCAAAAAGCTGCCAGACCCTGGTAATTTGGGGTCGGACCTCAGCGGATTAAATAAAAACAAGAATATAAGTACGCCAAAAACGCAAAAAACAGCCTTAGCTGCCTCTTTTTGCCCTTCAAAAAGAGGCAGCTAAGGAGTAGTGAGGATTTTTAATGGACACGGGGATTTGCACAGGAAAGCCACAATCTTGCTTAGCAGCTGTTTTTCCCCCTACAAAAAATGGCAGTTAAGCCCCTTTTTTGCCCATTTCCGCAATTCAAGTCTAAAAAAAACATAATTCGGCTGAGGTCCGACCCCAAATTACTTCGCTGGAACGAGAGTAATGACTATTGGGCCGCCGGCGCGCTCGCCGTTTGCAGCGGATTTTCCAGGTTAAAGCCGAACAGCCGCGGGTTTTCTCCGATCACGGCTGCTGAAAAAATATGAAACACATAATCATAGGTCTGTTTGGGGATTTCGCTGCGGTATAATCTCAGCAACTCCCAGAAATTGCGCTGTTGCGGATTCAAGGGCATCTGCTGCAACCGTTCCACCACCTTGCGCTCCCCCCAATTGTACGAGGCCATGACCAGCAGTCCGGAGGCCTGCGCTTCGGTATTGTAGATATCGCGGATGTAGCGCGCCGCCGCCCGGGTCGCTTTCTCGAAATGAAAGCGTTCATCCCTGGGATCGTATTGCGGCAGTCCCACCAGCGGGCCGTTTTTCAGGCCATAGCGCGCGCCGGTCGCCGGAATGAATTGCCAGATCCCCTTGGCGATCCCGAACCGGGTGCTCGGCCCGACAGTCTTGATGTTATAATTGCTCTCCTGCAAGCCCAGATAAAAAAACTGCGGCGGCAAATGGTATTCCAGCATGGTGCGCGCCACAATTTCGTGATAGCGGTTTTCCGTGGCGGTGCTCAGCGCATTGCGCAGACGCGTCGTCGTCTTCCATTCCTTGATGTATCTGTACACTTCATTGAGAAACTCCTGCGGCATGCCCAGCTCGCACTCGCCGAACACTCTGGCCACGTGCAGGATCACCCGGTCGGACTCGCTCCATTTGGAATTCTCATAGAAGTGGAGCTGCTCCAAAAACTTGTCATAACTGCGTTCGAGTTCCGTCTGGCGGTTGCGAATTCGTTCGGCTTCATCGATCGCCTTGGCGTCGCCGCTGGCCATCACATTCTCCTGCAGCCGCGCCAGTTCCAGTTCAAGGGATTTCATTTGATAGAATATCTGCGCGGCCAGCGCCTGCTGCTTCTTCACCTGCTGATGTTGCACATATCCGTATACGGCAAACAGCGCGGCCACCAGCACAATGCCGCCGATGATCAGATAATACTTTTTCTTCTGCTGATATTGCAGACGTTTAAAGGCTTTGCGGATGAGTTGGGTGTGCTGCCCCGGTTTCTCCTCCGCATCCTGTGTGAAGTATTGTTTGATCACCTGGCTGACGGAGGGCGGGGCTTCTCGCACGGTGTGGGCATCGGAGGTGAATCCTTCCACCTTGAAGAAGAGGGCGGCATTTGCGGCGCCCAGTACCACTTTGGTGGAATTACCGAGGGGCACTTTATCGATTTTTTCCCCATTCAGATAGGTGCCGTTGGCGCTGTTCAAATCCCCGATCCACCAGCGCCCTTTCTCGAAATAGACCTCTGCATGCCGGCGGCTGATGCCCAGACTCACAATTTGCAGCTCGCAATCATCCTCCCTTCCGATGGTGAATTTCTTGCGAAACTGCTTTTCGCGGAGTTCCTCGCCCTCCTGTTGAACCGTCACGCTGATCAGCGGCAGCCTGGTGTCCGGCGCTTGGTCTTTCGCGTTTTTGTTTGGTGCCATTTTTTCCCCTGTTCTCAATAGGGACTAGAGCGGGGCGTCCCGAGGTTCGCCCGTGATTTTCTTCGCCAGGCGCTGAAATTTTTCCTGAACGCGCAGCGCATCCATCAAGGGATCGACATTCAGGTAGCTCAGCAAAAAAGCATGCTCTTGCGCGGCCTGTTCCAGCCAGGAGAGGGCCTTTTCCGTCTCTCCCAGGCCGCAGAGAATGGTTGCCCGGTCGTAAGCGGAAACGTACCTTGCTGAGGAAGCATCTTCAAGCTGCCGCAAAATTTTCCGCGCTTTTGCCGGGTTGCCCGCCTTTGCGGCCGCATATCCATGGTTGGCGAGCACGTTGTTGCTGTCGCCATAAAATGTGAGCGCCCGTTGAAAAGAGTTCATGGCTCCCGCAAAGTCACCTTTCTGTGTCAGAGCCTGCCCGAGGAAGAAATTGCTGACCGGGAAATCCGGATCCTTGTCCAGGGCGCGGCGGAGATGAGTGGTCGCTGCGTCGAAACGTCGCGAAAAATAATGGACCAGCCCGACGGTGGCGTTGATGACGAGCGAGGCGGGATCCAGCTCCAGCGCCCGGTCGATGGCCCGGGCGGCTTCCTCAAACCGGCCCAGAGGGATTAAAAAGTTGATGGCGTACCAGTGCCAGGCTTCGGCATAGTCCGGTTTGAGCTCGATCCCGCGTTTAAAATGCGTCTCCGCCTCCGCCCAGTTCCATTCGTAGATGGCCTTGGCGCAGGCGAGCGAGATGTGGGCTTCGGGCAGTTTTTCATCGATGCGCAGCGCCTGTTCCGCTGCGCGTATCGCCTCGGGCATGACTTCGGAGGGTGCCGAGCGGCCATACAACCCCAGAACAATGTGCGCATCCGCCAGGCCGGAATAAGCGAGGGCATAGCCCGCGTCCATTTCAATGGCGGCTTTGAAATAATCGATGCCGGTTTGCACGGACTCTGTCGTCCGCTTATTCCAGTAGAATCTTCCGCGCAGATAGCTCGAATAGGCTTCGACATTGTCGGTGTAATGTTTGACGGGTTCCTGTTCGCCGGCGCCGGTCAGCTGGATTTGCAAGTTAGTAACGACCGATCGCGAGATATCGTCCTGAATCTCAAAAATATCGGCGAGCTCGCGCTGATACTCATCCGCCCAGAGCAAAAATCCATCCGCCACGTTGATCAGACGCACCGCAATCCGGATGCGGTTGCCCGCTTTGCGCAGGCTTCCTTCCAGGACTTTATCGACCTTCAGCCCTTGTCCGATCTGCGCAATATCGAGATTCTGTCCCTTGAACTGAAATGCCGAATTTCTCGAGGCCACCCGCAAACCTTTCAATCGGGAGAGATCATGGATGATCTCCTCGGCCAGCCCGTCGCAAAAGTACTCCTGATCCTTTTCGGCGCTAAAGTCGCTGAAGGGAAGAATGGCGATGGAAGGAAGCAGCGCCTGGGCGGCGGCGTGCACCTGTGTGTCCGCAGAGGATGGCGCACTGCGCTCGAGAAGGTCCAGGTCATCGATGAACGCTCGCATGCTCTGATAGCGTGCGGCTGGATCTTTGGCCAGGGTTTTGTCGATGATGGTTTGCATTTCGGCAGCGCCTTGACCGAGAAATTGTTTCAAGGTGAGCGGGGGATCGTTGACAATGGCCTGCATCAGAGCCTGTTGATTCTCTGCGGCGAAGGGGGGATTGGCCGTCAACAGCTCGAAGAGGATGACGCCGAGCGACCAGATGTCTGCGCGTTGATCCACCGTCCCTCCGCATGCCTGTTCCGGGGACATATAGGCGGGCGTCCCGCAGATCACTCCGGGGGTGGCAAAGGCGGTTTGGTGCTGGAATTCCGCCACGCCAAAATCGAGAATTTTGACCATCCCGTCCTCGGTGACGATGATATTGGCCGGTTTGATATCGCGGTGGACGATGTCTTTTTCATGTGCCTTGGCGAGGCCCTCGGCGATCTGCCGTGTTAAAAAGGTGGCCTCGCGCACGGAGGTGGGACCCTGGGCGATCTTTTCCTTCAGGGTTTCGCCCTGATAAAAGGCCATTGCAATGAAAATCTGTCCTTCGTCCGTTTCGTCAATTTCATGAATCGTGCAGATATTGGGGTGATCGAGTGCGGAGGCCGCCTGCGCTTCGAGCATGAAGGCTTGCCGGGCTTCGGGGTCTGTCGTGGAGGCCGGGGCGAGAAACTTGAGCGCCACGACGCGTTTGAGCCGGGTGTCTTCAGCCTGATACACCATGCCCATGCCGCCGGAGCCGATCTTTTGCAGAATTTTGTAATGGGAGATGGTTTTGCCGATCATAGGCCGAAACCCCGTTTTTGGGAGGATTTTCAGAACCACCGTGCAGCAGTGAAAAAGGCGGTATGCGGTATGCCGTTGGCCCGGATCGTGCGGTTGCGTCGCATCACAGTAAGGAGTGAGCCCCTTTCCCCCTATTTTATCGAAATAGCATCACATAGTCAAGGGAAAAGTCATTTTCAAGTGCCATTCCGTGATGATGTGAAACATTTGGAAATTTCCTGATCTGAAGAGACAGGCGCCGTGGTGGGGTGAGCAGCCCGCTCGACCCGAAATAATAGCCAGGATGCATTACACAATCAATCATGCACCAAAGGGCAGAGAGCTCTGCGAGCAAGCGATCTAATGCGGCTTTATAGTGACTGTGTCCAAAATCGACAATGGATGTGTACGCCATACCTGCGAGCCGCGAGATTACGCGCGGCTGCACAGCGATCCTTACGGGCCGTGCCTCTCTTGACCGGATTTTTTTAACTAGCCGCCATGGGCGCAGAGGCCCCCGGGCCGTTCCAGTGGTATGATGAGATGATGCTTGACCGATGATGCTCTCGACACCCTGGGGGGCATAGTCCGGTCATCGTTTTTTTCTCGCTTCTCACTGTTTCCAGCGAAAATCGATTCTGCTCCATTGGCAGAATGAAGAAATATCCGCTTGCATTTGATCGTAAAAAGTTTACTTTGATAGATAGTGAGCTGCCGGAGCGAATTCAAAACGGATCCAGTCTGTCCGGCTATTTTTTTCCGGAAGAAAAAACCGCGGATTCTTCCTGGAGGATGTGATGAAAAAAAGGATGATCACAACTTTAATTTCGTTACCGTTGATCCTTTTGGGGATGCACGGGATGGACTGCCAGAACGAAAAAAATCCCGCAGCCCCCTCCGGTTTTGATCTCGACAGACAGCCCATTCCCCGGTTTGTCCGCGCCAATTACCTGGATCCCGGCGGTATGGCGCGCATTTCCCGATTCCGTTCCGCCGTCGGCGGAGACTATTCGGATGATTTCGAAACCTGCCGCAGCATGCTGCATTATTTTGTGCCGCGCACCGATTTTGCTTGGACAGTCCTGCCGCTTTACGCCCCGGTGGCGGGTCAGGTGACAGATTTGATTCCGGATACGGCCGGAACGCGCATCACCATTCAGTCGCAGGCCTACCCCGATTTCGTCTTTCATATTTTCAATGCGGCGCCCCTGCCGGCGCTCGCCGTCGGGATGAACGTGAGCGCCGGCGAGATCATCGGCGCCCATACGCTGCGCAATACGCCCTCCGCCCTGGCCGTGAGCGTCCAGACCACCCGGGGCAGAAAGCTGGTTTCCTGGTTCGATGTCATCACAGATTCCTTGTGGCACAGTTACGGCGCCTGTCAAATACCCCATTCCCGGTATTTTATCATCAGCAAGGAAGAGCGCGATGCAGATCCGTTGACCTGTTCGCAGGGCGGCTTTTTGAAAGGCGGACATCTGGATAACTGGACTTCCATGCTCTGCCATTGGGATGTCGATGCCTGGGGTTGTCCGCAGTTTGTGAATGTCAACTATATCGATCTGGATCGCATCCACAAGATTTCCAGGTTTCGTTCGGCCATCGGGCACGATTTTTCAGATGATTTCGAATCGTGCCGCAGCATGAAGCACTATTTCTGGCTCAACGGGGATGCGGGTTGGGAGAGTGCGCGGCTTTATGCGCCCGTCGACGGTAAAATCGCGCGCCGTTTCGACGAATTTCTCGGCACGCAGGTCTGGATCCGGTCCCATGAGTACCCGGATTTCGAGTTCCGGATTTTTCACATCCAGCTGCTGGACACGACGCTGGCCGAGGGGGATGCGGTGATGGCAGGCCAGCTTTTGGGCACTCATTTTTCCACGCGGACTTATTCGGACATCGCCGTGTTCGTGGAAACGCCGCGGGGACGCAAGCTGGTCTCTTATTTTGAGGTGATGAGCGACGCCCTGTTCCAGTGCTATCAGGCGCGCGGACTGGCGCTACGTAGCGATGCGATCATCAGCCGGCAGCAGCGCGATGCCGCGCCGCTCTCCTGCAGCGGCGAGACGTTCACCGCCGGCATGGGCGCGCTGGAAGACTGGGTGACGCTGAAATGAACGCGTTTATCACCCGGATGGCAATCGAGGGGTGAAGTTGAACCCGGGTGCATCACACGGTATGGTGCAGCGATGGCGTTCATCGACCGCGCGGCCAGAGAGAGGGAGGGGTGATCTGCCGGCGTGAACGGCAAAGGTCGCGAGAAATCGCAGACCAGCCGATGGGTCTGATCCATTCGCCCAATCATCGACAGATAACAGATTTTGATTATTTCCATGCAACGCGGGTACAAACAAACTTTTTGCCGTACGTTCTGTTTCAGACATGGTAACTATTCAGCCATCCAGATTTAACCGCAGAGCCAGCAGAACGCAGAGCCTTTTTGCAGGCTTTCAGTAATAAGACTGGTATTTTCCTACATCACGTGAGCATGGCAGAAACAG
>DCUM01000043.1 GCA_002327255.1 bacterium UBA2214
CAAAGATATGTCGACGCAGGGCAAAATAACACCCCTCTTTCTTCTGCCCGGGGATAAACTGCCTCTGTTGCTGGAGCCGGAAAGGGCCAGGTATGGTTTTCCAGATTCAAGGTAAAGCGGGCACCTTCACAAAAGCCGGGGCGCATACCTGGATTTATCAGGCGCCCGATGACAAGGGCATTTACCGGGGCATGATCACATCTTCCACGGCGGACACCCTGTTTCTGCGCCTGGTGGGCTGACGCGCACCTACTTCATGAAAAGAAAAAGCCCGGGAAGTAACCACCGTCCCGGGCTTTGCGGATATTCGTCAGATGATTTTGGGGATGCGTAGTTTTTGTCCGGGATAGATCAGATTGGGATCCTTGATCACTTCGCGATTGGCTTCAAAGATGACCGGATATTTCATGGCGTTGCCATAGAAATGCTTGGCTATCTTGGAGAGGCTGTCGCCCGGCTTCACTTCATAGTAGACGGTCTCGTCTTCGGGTTTGGCTTCAGGCGCTGTCAAATAGACGTCATTGACCTTTTCGACGCCTTTGATATTACCGGCCAGCAACACAGCTTTCTCCTTGGCGGCTATCGTATCGGCCTGGCCATAGAGGTCGACAACCCCTTTATTGAACTCGACGCGGAGATTGGTTATTTGT
The DNA here is from genome assembly GCA_002327255.1 of bacterium UBA2214. Lineage (GTDB taxonomy): Bacteria > Zhuqueibacterota > Zhuqueibacteria > Residuimicrobiales > Residuimicrobiaceae > UBA2214. The sequence goes on from DCUM01000043.1 coordinate 651, forward strand.
CCGGGCAGTGTGGTATTGATCAGATTGGTGAGGGAGGTGGCTTCATCCTCTCCCTTGCCAAAAATGCTGGCGCCAACATTCTTCAAAAAATCGATTACACCCATGCTCGTTTCCTCCCTCATTGGTGATAGGTGGCGTTTAAATATGATGTTTATACTTTATAACGCGCCGTTTCTCCATTTCATTCCCTTGCAGTCATTTTTACAATTTTATCCTCCTCCCGGTTGCTGGAAAACGCCGGGAGTGGTGGGGAGGTCGCGAGCGTGGCATGCGTCACTTGCTAGAACAGAAAATTCAGCCACAAGACGCCCAGCAACAGCGTCAGCAGTGTGACGGGTATGCCGGCCTTGAGGTATTCGCCAAAGCGCAAGTGAACGCCGTGGCGTTTTGCTGATTCCGCCACGATGAGGTTGGCGACCGAGCCCAGCAGCGTCAAATTACCGGCGAGGGTGGAAGACATGGCCAGCGTCAGCCAGGATGCCGTGGGATCGGTGAACAGCGGTATCACCGGCTTGAACAGCAGCACCGCCGGCACGTTGGAAATCAGATTGCTGAGCACGGCGGCGGTGAGCGTCAGGGCGGTGGTGCCCTGCCCGGCCACCGGCTGCACCGCCCTGAAGAGGCGCTGGCTGAGGCCGGCGTGTTCGATGGCGCCGGTCACCACAAAGAGACCGGCGAAAAAAATCAGCAGTGACCAGTCGATTTCGCGGAAGACGCGTTCTGGTTTGAGGCGGCGGGTGATCAGCAGGAGGGCGGCTGCGGACAAGGCGGCCAACGGGATGGGCATGCCGCTGAAAAGATTAACCAGCATGAAGAGCACGGCCACACAGCCTTTGATCAGCAGCGGCTTGTGAAAGTGCGGTTCTTCCAGTTGCGGCGGTTCCCAATGTCCGGATGTGAACTCGGAGCGGTATATCAGCATGATGATACCCCAGGCGACCAGGAGACCGGCCAGTGCAACGGGCGTCAGATAGCAGGCAAAGGTCGTGTATTTGAGTCCCGATGCGATGCCGATGATCATATTTTGCGGGTTGCCGGTGATGGTGGCCGCGGAGCCGATGTTGGCGGCTGTGGCCAGTCCGATGAGATAGGGAATGGGGTTGCGTTCCAGCAGCAGGAGCATTTCCAGCACCAGCGGTGTGAACATGAGCACGATGGTGTCGTTGAGGAAGAGGGCGGAGAGGAGGCCGGAGGCGGCCATGATCCAGGCGAGGAGTTGGCGCGGCGACCGCGCCCAGCGCACCACACGGCTGCCGATGACGCGGAAAAATCCCGCCAGGCTGAGGTTGACGTTAATGATCATCATGGCCAGGAGCAGCACCAGGGTGTCGAGGTCCAGCACGGCATAGGCCTGGCGCAGGCTCATGGCGCCGAGGAGGATGAGCAGCGTGGCGCCTACCAGCGCGATGGTGGCGCGGTTCATGCGCAGTCTGGGCAGACGGCCGATCGCCACGCCGATGAGCGTGATGATCAGAACCGTGATGATCAGGGTGGTTTCGTTTGACAAGGTCATTTCCTCAACGGGTGACTGATAATTTACACTTTTCTCACTCCCCACGCCAGTTTTTTTTCGCAAAGAGATTTGCGCGGGATTCATTTTAACCTTGCATAAAATCAAAAATCATTGTAACGTTATAAGAAAAGCAGGTGATTGATATGGGTTGGGACAGCCTCACACAAGCTCATCTATTATAGGATATTGGGCGCCATGGTGACAAAATCACAAAAAATACGGTTGGGCATTTTCCTCACCGTTGCGTTTCTCGTACTTCTGGCAACCATCGCTGTCGTTGTGGTTCCCCGTTATTTTGTGAAACGCGATACCTATTTCATTGGCTTTCGCGATATCTCGGTGACTGGATTGATCGAAGGTGGATATGTCAAGTACCACGGTCTGAACGTCGGTTTTGTCAGCCGTATCTCTATCGATCCGCGGGATATCCGGCGCGTCATCGTTGAGGTCAGCCTGGATCAGGGTACGCCGATCAAGGAAGATACCCAGGCGGAAATCAATTTTCTCGGCATCACCGGACTCAAAGTGATCGAAATTCGCAGCGGCAGCAACGAGTCAAAATTTCTGGCGCCGGGCGGATTCATTCAGCCGGGCCGTTCCATCACCGATGAAATCACCGGCCGGGCGGAGGTGATTGCGGACAAGGCGGAACGGGTTCTCAACAACATCGCCGTGCTCACCGATGCCACCAACCGGGACAAGATGATCGCCCTGATCGACAACACCAATCGCACCCTGACGGAATTCTACGGCATTCTCGACAAAAACAATGCGGTTCTGGCCGCGACCCTGACCAATGCCGAAATCATCACCGCCGACCTCAAGGAGACCGTGGTCCTGGCGCGCCGCACCATCGGCAATGTCCGTTCTCTGACGCGATCCGATTCCTTGCGCCAGGTGCTGGGGAATCTTGCCCAGTTCTCGAAAAATCTCAAGGAGGCCGACCTGGTGGAGTTGATCGTGCAGTTGAATCAAACCCTGGATCGCACCAACAACATGCTGGCTCAGGTGGACAAGAATTTTGCCTCCAATTATGAGGATGTCGTCGAGACCATCACCGCCGCCCGCGAGACCATCGATAATCTGAATCAGTTCTCGCGATTGATCAGTGAGGATCCTTCCATTCTCGTCCGCGGCGGCAAACCCAAGGATGCACCCGATTACCGATTGGAGAAGTGAGATGAAACGGTTGCAAATCATGACGCTGGGCCTGGGACTCCTGTTTCTCTGCCAGTGCGGCAGCCGCACCACCCTGGTGCGTAAATACTATACCATGGAGACCGATGCCCAGGTCGATGTCGATCTGTTGAATGTGCCGGTGCCTTTTCTGATCAATGCCGGTTTTGCGGCGGTCAAGATCAACGAACCCTATCAGGATGCCCGCATCGCCCTGCGCAGCCGCAGCAATGAACTGGTCTACTATTTCTATCATTACTGGGCCGATAAACCCGCGGCGATGACCTCGCGGCTCATCCACGAAACTTTCCTTCAGTCGGGTGTTTTCAAAACCTGTACCCGTACTGTTTCGGAAAGCACGGATGTCGTCATCAAGAGTGAAATCACTACCCTGGAACGGATTCGTACCAAAAAAAACGAGTATGCCCGCGTGGCGGGATGCTTTCATATGATCTACAAACCCACCAACACCGAGATGCTCACCTATCCTTTCGATCGCCGCCACGAGTTACGCAAAGTGAAAACCATGAATGCATTTGCCCAGACCATCAGCAAAATCATTTTTGACGAGAGCGAGGAATTTGTTTTCCGGGTTGCGGATTATTTTCAATATCCTCCGGACTAGCCTATGCTGCGGTTGACAGAGCAGAATCAGGGTATCCATTTGCAGGGCGAACTGGGGATGGCGCAGGCCCGGAAGGCGTTGCTGGAACTGCAATCCCATTTGAGCGCCATGGCCGAAACGGAAATAGAGATCGATCTCGCCGGACTGGAGCGCATCGACAGTGCGGGCGTGGCGGTGCTCGATGAGTGCATCGAATGGGGCCGGCATCAGGGCAAGACCCTGCGGCTGGTAAACGTCCCCGAACACGTCGAAGAGACGCTCAAATTGTTGACCACCGAGTCGCGCGCCGCAGAGGAAGAGCCGTCCCGGGAAGGCTCTTCCTATCGCCTCGGCAACAGCGTGTTCCGTATCGCCGCGAGTGCCAAACTTTTTCTCTATCTCATTGCCGATGCCGCCTATTTTTCAATCGCTGGTCTCTTTAACCGCCGCGGTATCCGCAAGGGCGAGTTCGTCAATCAGTGCATCCTCATCGGCATGAATGCCTTGCCGATCATCGCGCTCATCTCTTTTCTCATCGGATTCATACTGGCGCTGCAGTCCGCCGCGCAGCTGCGCCAGTTCGGCGCCGCCATCTATGTGGCCGATCTCATCGCCATCTCGATGACGCGGGAGATGGGCCCCCTCGTCACCGCCATCGTCTTCGCCGGCCGCAGCGGCTCCGCCATCGCGGCCGAATTGGCAACCATGGTGGTCACCGAAGAAACCGACGCCCTGCGTTCCATGGCGCTGCATCCGACCCGCTACGTGCTCGTGCCGAAAATCTATGCGATTTCGCTCACCATGCCGCTGCTGACGATCATATCGGTGGTCATCGGCATCATCGGCGCCATGGTGATCGGTTTTGTCTATCTCGGCATCGGCATCAAACCTTTCTATCAGGAAGTGCTCACGGTCCTGTTCTTTCGGGACATTATGACCGGACTGGTCAAAAGCCTGATCTTCGCCTGGATCATCGTGCTGGTTGGGGCCCATTATGGATTCAGCGTCAAGGGCGGCTCCGAGGGCGTGGGACGCGTCACCACCGCGGCGGTTGTGGCGTCGATTTTCTGGGTGATTCTCGCCGACAGCATCCTCGGCTTGATCTTTTACTTCGGGCAGGGATTGGAGTATTGAGCATGAAACCCGAAATCGTCAAGGTGAACCATCTCAATGCGGCCTATGAAAGCGACCAGGTGCTGCACGATATTTCGTTTTCCGCCCGCCAGGGCGACATCACCGTCATCCTGGGCGCTTCCGGCTGCGGCAAGACGACGTTGCTGAAACATCTCATCCGGCTCTATTTGCCATTGTCCGGTACCATCGAGTTGTTCGAGCAGGAGATCACCTCCATGGACGAGCCCGAGTTCGATGCGCTGCTGCGGCGGGTGGGAGTGCTGTTCCAGGGCGGCGCATTGCTCAATTCCATCAGCGTGGCCGAAAATATCGCCATCCCGCTCGAACAGCACACCGATCTGCCGGCGGAAGTCAAAGATCGCCTGGTGCGGGCCAAACTGAGACTGGTGGAATTGGACAATGCGCAGCACAAACTGCCTGCGGAACTGTCGGGCGGCATGCGCAAACGCGCCGCCCTGGCACGCTCGATTATTCTGGATCCATCCCTGCTCTTCTGCGACGAACCTTCGGCCGGTCTCGACCCGATCATGACGACGGCGCTGGATCGACTGCTTCTCAAACTGCGGGATGAACTGGGGATGAGCATGGTGATCGTCACCCACGCCGTCCCCAGCATTGAGCGTATCGCCGACAAATGCATCTTTATGGACGAAGGGGTTATTTATTTCGATGGAACACTGGCCGAGGCCAAAGGATGCGGCGTGGAAAAGATCGAGCGCTTTTTCAAGGAGGGATGAACGCGAACGCAGCGCAAATTCTCCGGGCCGCAAGGAAAAGCCTTCACTCTTTGCGGCCTTTGTGCGCCGGTAAGGGATGTGCGCAACTTGCGGTTTCTCTGTGGTGCCATTAAATTGAGGATCATCCGAAAAATGCGTA
>DCUM01000182.1 GCA_002327255.1 bacterium UBA2214
CCATGTCCCATCGGGCCGCCGCAATCGCCTGACCGTGAAAATCCGCTGAAGTCAGGTTCATCCATTGCGGCGGATGCGGGAAGGTGGCATGGCAGTCGTGACAGGCCACCCCGCTGCTGCCGCCAGTGAGGTTTTCGCCATGACAGGAAGTGCAGGAGAGATATCCCGAAGTGACCACCTTGGCGCCATGAAACGCTTCGGCGCCCTTGTCGTTCCACTGGCTGGGATGCGTTTTGGCGGCTGTGGGCATTTGATCTTCCGAACAGGCGGCGATCAACACGACCATCAACAGGCCGAGCAGAAAGAGAGGCAACGGACGCGGCATGGGATATTCCTTGTTATTTGACGATGATGGCCGAATAGTCGGTGACCGGCGCCACGTATTTGGATTTGGTCATCTTGCCGTAGGCGAAACCGTTCATGCCGTACATCAGACTCTTGACATTGTAGCCCAACATGCCGAGGTAGGCTGCGAGCTGTGCGGAGGTCTGACCGGTGTAACAATAGATCACGATGGTCTTGTCTGTGGGCAGATATTTGAGCATGGCGGCCTGGGTCAGCGAAACCTTGGGTTCAAAACAAAAAGAGCCGGTGATGTGGCCGGGATTGAGATATTCCGCCTTGGGCCAGTAGTTGATGATGAAGTAGTTGGCAGGATTGGCGAAAACATCCGCCGCACCGATTGTCCAGGAGCCGGTAATGGCGCCGAAACGGGCTTTCATGATCTCTTCGGCGGTCTTTTTTCCGGTGTTGGGATTGGGGAATGCATGGGTCTGGGTCGGCGTGGACTCGGTGGTCACCAGTTGGGTGGCAAATTCATCGGCGGCGATCTGGTTGGTCCAATTGGCCGTGCCATTGATCGACGGATCGGTGGTGACGCCACACATGCCGAACATCAGACTCTGGGCATCGTACCCCATCAGATTCAGAAAAGCGGTGGCGAAGCTGGAATTCTGGCCGGTGTAACAGACATTGAGGATCGTCTTTCCCTTGGGGATGGTGCCATCCTCGATCTTGGAGACGAGGTTGGCCAGCGTGATGTTGATGGCGCCGCGAATGCGGCCGGTGGCGAAATCCGCCGCTGAACGGTAGTCGATGATCACGGGGTCATTGGCGGTGTTGCCGTCCTGCAGGTTCTCGAAGAGCTGCTGGGCGGTGAGGTTCAAGGCCTGTCCGGTGGTGGATACAAAATTGCTGAAATAAGCATCGCCCAGCGTGGCAACCAGGGCGAACTCGTCCACGGTGGCCGGCTTGGTCGGGTTTTTGTCATCTTTACAGCCGACTGCGAAAATCAGAGTCAGAGCGAGAAAAACCAGAATGATTCTTTTGGACATACAGGTGTCTCCTTTTTGTGATTTTGGGTTGGTTGTTTTTGTTGGTGTGTTTTGATTATCTCAATAATAAATGACGGTTTGCTTCGACCTCTTCGGCGGCCAGATCGGCCAGGGTGAGGTAGAGCGAATTATCCGTATGGCATTTTTTAGCGCAGGAAGCACCGCCGCTGGTATCGGTTTGCGCCGTCCAGCGTTGAATATTGTGGGGGCTGGCATATTTCCAGGTCGGCTCGCTGTCATAGAGCGGCAAATCCGCAATGCCCCAGCTGGCATAGGTATCGCGCGAGATCGGTATATGGCGCACGGTGACGACCTTGTAGCGCCGCGTCGACGCGGGCAGCGGATTTTTGGCGATTTTGAACGCCATATAGGAGGTGCCGGTGATGCCGGCGCCGCCGGTGTGGCAGCTGTTGCAGTTTTTATAGGGCTGGGAATGACAGACGTGGCAGGAGAGGTCATCCCAATGTTTTTGATGATAAGCATTGGCTTCGCTCCTGGCTGCATGACACTTCTCGCACGTCACCAGATCCTTGTCTTCATAGCGATAATCGGCGCCCGGCGAAGAAGCATGCATGGCATGGCCGCTGTGGCAAAAGTCACAGCGCTTGACGTTGGGAATCCAGTGCACATCGGGCTTGAGGCCTTCGTTTTCGCCGAGATACTCGGCGCCGATGCGGCTGCCGTGACAGGCGGTGCAGTTTTCGCGCAGGCTCGGGGTGGCCTGAAAATTGTGGCCGTTGATGAATCCGCCCTCCACCGAAGCCGGCCGCGAGACGTGGCACTGACCGCAGCTGGCGTGGCACTTGCCGCACTCCTTCTCAAAGTGCACCATGAGCTGCGGATCCGTGGAGATGTCATAACCGAGGCGGTTCTCGATGCGCCGGAAATAGCCTTTCATGTTGCGGTGCAAACTCGAGGCGTGGTCTTCGGAAATGGAACCGTGACAGCCGCCGCAGGTTTCGCGGTTGTGGGTATTGCTGGGCGCGGCGATCAAATTGACGTGCGCTTCCTCCTTGGCGGAGGATTTGGGGTCACCACCGTGACAGGTGCTACAGCCGAGTACACCGTGTCTGGAGGTGAGGAAACTGTTGTTGACGAAAACCATCTGCCATGCCTCCAACTGAGGCACAGAACCCCCTCAACCTTCACCGGCTTCGCCGGGATGCGGTGGCAGGGGCGCAGCCACTTGCTTGAGCGTGTTTTCACTGGTATGACATTCGACGCAGCTGTTGCCCTCCGCAAAATTGAATTGTGGACCCTGCGGCGTTTTCTTTTCCGCACAGAATTGCAGGAGGAGAAACAGCAGAAGAAGCGGGATGAACCATCGTTTTTGAGGCATTGCGCTGATCCTTCTCGGCAAAGTTGATGATGAAGATGCACGGGGTTTACGAAAGGTCATGGAAATCTCCTTGACCACTCTGCATTGTATCATTGCCGCCATTTCCAGTGTGCTCTGTAAAACACAAACAATTATAAAACAGGGTATCTGTGAAACAATACATCAAATTTAACCAATTCCAAGAATTTGTTTAATCAGTAGTGTCCCAACGCCAGAAAGGATCAGGTCTCCTGTGCATTAATTTATTATATCTTGGAAGCCATAACGGTTGGGGATCGAATTTAACGCTTTTAATCTACGCGTCCGGTGTAAAAACCGTCACCTGCGCGAATTTTACGGATTTGCAACTGCTTAACTTCTAAAAATTCAATTTTATCGAGTTGTATAAATTCACGGTCAAGCCTTATTGGAGTGGGTTCTAATATATAATCATTTCTTTTCATTTTCAAGGATGAGAGAAAAAGATTTTCATCGATTGACGGATTTTGCAGATGTCCCGGGATCCATAAAAAACCGCAGCCGGTTTGTGCGTGACTGCGGTTTTATGTTTTTTCTTTCAATGGCGTTGAGGCCCCTTTCCGGTTCTCGAAATCGCCGGGAACGCCCTATGGATTCCCGCTCCGGGTTCACGCACGCTCCATTCTCATGCATCGAGGCCTCGCGGTGTTACGTTACGAAGCGGGGATGAGCCATCGTAAAATAAAGCCGGATTGGCCCGAATCGGCTTCTGCCCATCGACGGTTTGTCATTCGAACGGGCTCAACAAGCTCACGCGTAACCGCGCCCTACTCTTTCTTTTTCTTTCCCATGGGCGAACGCAGAACCTTGATGAAGAAGGTCAGCATCAAGGTCGTGACGATCGTCCACGTCAGCAGCATGGTGATGAGGGCACTGGTGGTCATGATTGTTTCTCCTTTCTCCGCCACGCCCGGTATACCGCCAAGGAGATGCCGGCGAATACCGAGAGCAGGAGCAGGCGCGTCATATTGATGATGAACATCTTTGTCGGCATGCCGTCGATGAACCAGCGCCGGTCCGCGATGCCTTTATTCAGGATGGTGCCGATGACACTGTCATCCGCCAGCGGCCAGCCATGGCCCTGGAACAGCGAGGTCAGCGCGGCCAGCCACTCACCGTCCGAGGGCTTGACCATCGAACCGATGAATACGGCCAGCAAAAAGAGCGGCGTGATGTACTTGATGACGTATTTGAAGAGGATGGGTATTTTGATATCGGCGCCGCGGTTGATCTCGGCCCAGCCCTTTTCCATGCCGAATACCCAGGCAAAGGCGATGATCTCCAGCAGCGCAAACGCCACCAGCGAAAAGGTACCCGCCCAGTAATCGTATTCGCCAAAAGCGCCCATCTCATAGAGAAACACGCACGGCAGGGCCATCAGGAAGAGGATGCCGCCCAGCGTGAGTGCAGAGCGCTTGCGGCTGAGCTTGTACTCGTCCTGGAGAAAGGCCATGACCGGCTGTCCCATGGCCAGCGAGCTGGTGATGCCGGCGAAAAAGAGCAGGCCGAACCAGGCGACGCCGGCGACGGCGGCCAGATAGGGCCCCCAGTTCTGAAACAGCGTCGGCATGGTACGGAACCCCATCTCGAAACCGACGTTGGCCTGAATCCAGTCCAGCCCCAGATAGGCGACGGCAATGGGGATGATGATGGAACCGCCCAGCACCACCTCGACAAATTCGTTCATCCAGCCCGCCGAGGCGGCATTGAGGGCGATGTCGTCATTCTCGCGCAGATAGGCGGCATAGCAGTGGATGGAGCCCATGCCCACCGAGAGGGTGAAAAAGATTTGTCCCGCCGCTGCCAGCCACACCTTGGGATTGGTCAGCGAGTCGAACTGGGGCTGCCAGAGGAAATTGAGCCCTTCGAGGGCGCTGTTGACGGCGCCCGCATCGCCCTTGTCCAGCGTCAGGGCCCGGATGGCGAGAAAAAAACCAAAGAGCAGCAGCAGGGGCATGCCGATTTTGCTGGCAATCTCGACCCCTTTGGCCAGTCCGCGCGACAGAATCCAGATGTTGATGGCCAGGGTGACGATTAAAAAGAAGAGAGCCATGGGGGAAAAATTGATGAAATGACCGCTGCCGAGATTGAGATAGTCGCTGAAAAACTGCGAAACCTGTTCGGCGGTTTTGCCCATAAAAACGCCGCTCAGCGAGTGCCAGACGTAACCGAGGGTCCACGATTCGATGTAGGCGTAATAAGCCGCCACCGCGAGATTGGTGAAGATGCCAAAGACACCGACGAACCTCCACAGCGCCCTGCGGCCGATGGCGTGCATCATGCCCGGCGCGGAATGATAGCCGAACTGACCGCCATGACGGCCGATGGCCCATTCGACCCATAACAGCGGGATGCCCATGAGGACGAATGAAACCAGATAGGGTATGATGAAAGCGCCGCCGCCGTTTTGTACGGCTTGAGCCGGAAAGCGGAGAAAGTTGCCCAACCCCACCGCATTGCCGGCCATGGCCAAAACAAGGCCGGCGCGCGACCCCCATTTCTCTTTTGTGCGGATCATGTGGTTTCCTCTGGATTTCTGAGCCGACGTCTTATAATCTGCAATTTTAAGCAAAAGAGGGCGCAAACGCAAGAGGTTTTTCGCGACGCCCGGCCAGAATGCTTCCTCAACGACCGGGCGCCCCCGGGCCGCTCAATACTATTAACGTGTCGTGCCGGAACCCGGGATGATGACTCCGATGCCCATACCACACGATGGGGAGTTCTGTCGTCTTTTCCTGATTACCCGGGTCTGCCTTTGATAATAATTGCTTGACGGATTTTTCGCGCGGAGGTGCAGAGACGCGGAGAAAGAACCCTGATTCCGGTCGCCACGCAGCCGTGAATCATTCCACGGGCGCCCACCGGCGCGCAGCTTTCGCTTGATTGTTATCTCCCGGCGTCCTATATTTTCAGGTAATCCTGTGACTTTTTGGGCATGTTGTGGGCAAGAGGGAGCACAATCCTTGGAGAGCAAAGAGAGAATCAAACGGCTGATCGCCGGAGAATCCGCCGATCGCTGTGGACTGTGGATCGGCAATCCGCATGATGAAAGCTGGCGCCACTATTTCGACTATTTCGGCGTGACCACCCAGGAAGCGGTGCGGCAAAAGCTGGGGGATGATTTTCGCTGGTTTCACCCCGACCGCATCGCCTATAAACATCCCGACGGCAAACCCTTCTTCGATAAACAGCGCCGTCATCAGGGGCTCTCCGCGGAGGGTTATTTCGCCGATTGCGAGGATCTCCGCGTGGTCGAGGAGTTCCCCTGGCCCAATCCGGATTATCTCGATTTTACGGAAACGCTGGAAATATTACGCGGCTTCGGCAATCACTATTGCGCCAGCGGCATGTGGTGTCAGTTTTTCCATGACGTCTGCGATTTCTTCGGCATGGAGAGGTACTTTATCAAAATGATCGAGAATCCGCAGGTGGTCCATGCCGTAACGCATCGGGTCGTCGCATCGTATCTGCAGGCCAATGAGCGTCTCTTCGCCGCGGCCGGAGATTTGATCGACGGTTTCTTCTTTGGCAACGATCTCGGCAGTCAGCTCAACATCCTCATCAGTCCGGAGATGTTTGATGAATTCGTGTTGCCCTACATCCGCCAGTTCATCCGGCAGGGCCGGGAACATGGCTATCAGATCATCCTGCACTCCTGCGGATCGATCCATCCACTCATCCCGCGTCTCATCGGCTCGGGGGTCGATGCGTTGCATCCGCTGCAGGCCAAAGCCCGCAACATGTCGGCCGAGATATTGGCTGCGGAATTCAAGGGAGAGATCACCTTCATCGGCGGTATCGATACGCAGGATTTGCTGGTCAACGCTACCCCGGAGGAAGTCAAAGCCGACGTGCGCCGCGTGAAAACGCTGCTCGGACCGCGTCTCATCGTCAGCCCGAGCCATGAGAAACTGCTGCCCAACGTCCCGCCGCGGAATCTTCAGGCCATGTGCGAAGCGGCTTTGGAGGCGTGAACCCTCAAACCAACCCGTCCCGCCGGGATGGAAGACAGGAATGGCTGTATTGGCACACCTTTCGGGTCGTTGGCTTATGATACCCGGAAGCGCGGCGTCGGACCTGATTCCCATTCGCTCAAGTGCACAAAATCTGTGTAAATTTTCCATAAAAATCAGGCATCGAGCGCGGCGATGGCTTCGATTTCGATCAGGCAGTCATGGTGCAGCGCCGCCACGGGCACGATGCTGCGCGCCGGCCGGTGCGCACCGAAAAACCGGCTGTAAACCGCATCGACCCGGCCCCACAAGGATACATCCGTGATGTAAACCGTCGTCTTGAGCACACAATCGATCCGGCTGCCGGCCGCTTCAATGATGGTCTTGAGGTTGGAGAGGGCCTGTTCGGCCTGTTCTTCGATGGCGCCGGTCACCGGCTGACCGGAACCGGGCGCAAGCGGCAGCTGGCCGGAGATGAAGAGCAGCCCATCCCAGACCACTCCCTGGGCATAGTGTCCCCCCGGCTGCGGCGCGCGTTCCGTTTCTATGGGTCTTATGGACGACATGCTCTATCCTTTCTCTAATCCGGACTGCTTTTTTCGTGAGACGATGATATCGCCATGGGCGGGCAGGCCGGCCACGCCCCTGGCCTGGGTGACCGCCCGGCAGATGGCCCGGGCGGTGACCCGGGCGGCGAGCAGGCCGATGGCATTGACGTCGGCATCCATCTGACCGGTCGCCACCGCAAAGAGGGTGTCACCATCGAGTTGCGTGTGCGCGGGCCGCTGCGCGCGCGCCAGGCCGTCGTGAGCCATGGCGGCGACTTTTTGCGCCTGCGCTTTGCTCAACCGCGCATTGGTGGCGATGACGCCGATGGTGGTATTGCCGCTGAAATAATTTTTGTTCTGAAAGGCCGCGGCCAGGAGCAGTTCCTCGGAATCGAGCAGGGCCGCGCCCTCCACAGCGCGCGTGCCGGCCAGTTTCTCGCCCGTCTCCGGGTCGATGATATCCCCCAGGGCGTTGACGGCCACCAGCGCCGCCACCTGCAGCCCCTGACAGGAGAGGCCATAGCTGCCGAGCCCGCTCTTCATGGCGCGGGAGGGACCCAGCACCTTGCCCACCGTGGCGCCCATGCCGGCGCCGATATTCCCCTGACG
>DCUM01000077.1 GCA_002327255.1 bacterium UBA2214
GGCGACCACGCCGTGATTCGCGTCCACAACCAGATGGACGTGGAGACGTCGATTCACTGGCATGGCATACTGCTGCCGAATGCAATGGACGGCGTCCCTTTCGTGACGTATCCGCCGATCGCGCCGGGTCAGACGTTCATCTACGAGTTCGATCTAAGGCAATCCGGCACCTACTGGTATCACAGCCATACCATGCTCCAGGAACAGCGTGGCCTGTTTGGAGCGCTGGTCATCGCGCCGAAGGACGAGGGAGCGTTTGACCGGCTCCGCGATCATGTCGTGGTGTTGTCCGACTGGACAGACGAGGAAGCGAACTCGGTGCTCCACACGCTCAAACGCGGCAGCGAATGGTATTCGCTTCGGAAAGGCAGCGGCCAAAGCGTGTTGGGTGCGGCGCGACTGGGCATGCTGGGTGCGTATTTTTCACGGGAACTCCAGCGCATGCCCCCCATGGACCTTTCCGATGTCTACTATGAACGTTTTCTCCTCAACGGCGCTCCGCAGCAGTCCCTCACCGCCAAGCCGGGCGAAAACATCCGGCTTCGGATCATCGATGGGTCGGCCTCTACGTTCTTTTATTTACAGTTTGCCGGCGGCCCGATGCAGATCATCGCGGCGGACGGGTTGCCGGTGCAACCCTTCGACGAAAAGCGGCTGCTGATCGGCGTGGCCGAGACGTATGACGCGATCGTCACAATGCCGGCGGATGGCAGCTACGAGTTTCGCGCCACGGCCCATGATGGATCAGGGCAGGCCACGTTGTGGATTGGTTCCGGACTGCGATACGCCGCGCCGGACATCCCGCATCCCAATCTCTACTCTAACATGGGCGGGATTTCGCTCAAACGCGTGTTAGCGTTAACCCCGGGCGGCTCGATGGGCATGCCCGGCAACGAAGTGCGCGCAGGCAAGTTCGACCAACCGGGTATGAACGGCATGGGCGGGATGAACGGGATGAAGGAGATGGATCAAGGCGCCATGGCGCAGGAAGCCGGTAAAATGAACCATGCCGGCATGGCCTCCGGGCCTGCGATGGAACATGCGGGCCACGCCCGAGACGAGGTGGAGCAGGAAACAATACCGATGGACGCGGCCACAAATGGCCACGCCGGACCGGGAATGGTCTCCAACGAGCAACTCGCCGAACCCAAGAGCACCTGGCTCGGGCTGCTGGCTGAGGACGTGAGTTCGAAAGCCCCTCTGGCCGCCGACGGTATGAACCGCCAACGTCCCTGGCCGCCTTACGACAAGCTGCGCGCCTTGCAGCCCACCGCCTTCGACCCACACAAACCCGTCCGCCAAATCCGACTGACCCTCGACGGCGACATGGAGCGTTACGTCTGGTTTCTGAACAACAAACCGCTGTCCGAGACCGATCACATTGAGATCAAACGCGGTGAAGTCGTGCGATTCATCATGATCAATCGCACCATGATGCATCACCCGATGCATCTGCACGGCCACTTTTTCCGTGTGCTGAATGCCCAAGGTGAATTCTCGCCGCTCAAGCACACCGTGGATGTCGCCCCCATGACGACCACCGTGATCGAGTTTGCGGCGGAAGAGTTCGGCGACTGGTTTTTTCACTGCCACTTGCTTTATCACATGGAAAGCGGCATGGCTCGGGTGGTGCACTATCAGGACTTCACACTCGACCCGGCCACGGCCGCAGTCCGCCAGCATCTCTATCATGACCCGTTCCATCTTTATGGTCAGATGGATCTGCTGTCGCAGATGGGGCAGGGCGTGCTGGTTTACGCCAACACGCGGCACATCTTCTCCGCTGAGTGGCAGGCGGGGTGGCAGGGCGTTGACGACGTGGAGTGGGAAGTCACGCCCGCCTACGATTACTACCTGAACCGCTTTGCCGCGGTCTTTGCCGGGGTTGATCTCGAAGGCACCGGCAATCGCTTCGAAAAGCACGAGGGCATTTTCGGTCTGCGCTACCTGCTGCCCCTCAATATCGCGTCCCGCGTGTGGGTGGACACGGCGGGTGAATTCCAATTTGCCGTCGGCAAGTATTTGGAACTCACGCCGCGACTCGCGGTCTTTTCGGAGGCCGAATATGACACCAAAGAGCACTGGGAAATCCGGGCGGGCACAGGCTACATGATGACCAAACACTTTTCCCTGATCGGCCAATGGCATTCCCGGTTCGGTTGGGGCGGCGGTCTGCGCTGGCAGTTCTGAATGCCCGCTGTTGGAACCGGAGAAATCACAAGAGAGGATTCACACCGAGCGCCGGTTTCTCAAACAGCACGCGCGAGATTTTCAGCCATGTTGCGCCGACCATAGAAGAAATGACAGGAGACACCGCCGATGAAGGAACACGAACACGAAACCAAAAACAAGCCCGAAACTGAGCCGGCGCATGACGAGATGGCCAAGAAGGCCTATTCCATCTATCTGAAGGAAGGTCGTCAGCAAGGACATGCCGAGCAGAATTGGTTGGAAACGGAAACTCATTTGCGGCATACCGGTTCCGACCATCGTGAGCACCATGACCATCAGGACCACCATGCTCACATGGCGGCGGATTTCCGGAAACGGTTCTGGACCTCACTGGTTATTGCCCATGAATAAGTTCAAGCAAATCTGGGGCAATCTGCGGTCGAGCTTTTGGTTTGTGCCTTCGCTGATTGTCGTGGTCAGCATTGCCTTCGCGCTGGCGTTGATCAAAGCGGACTCCGCCGGGAGTCACCTATGGCTAACCCGTTGGCCGCTGATGTTTGGCGCCGGGGCGGACGGCGCGCGGGGGATGATGTCCACGATTGCCGGTTCGATGATGTCCGTGGTGGGCGTCATGTTCTCCATAATCTTGGTCGTGCTGGCGCTGGTTTCGAGCCAATACACCTCGCGCATCCTGCGGAACTTCATGCGCAGCCGCGTCACGCAGGTTGTGCTCGGGATCTTCGCCGGCATTTTCACGTATTGCCTGATCGTGTTGCGCACCATTCGCGGCGGCGACGAGGGCGCATTTGTTCCAAGCCTGGCGGTGTTCTTCGGCTTCGTGATGGCGCTCGGAGGGGTTGGCGCCCTTATGTTCTTCATTCATCACATCGCCTCTTCGATCCAGGCTTCCAGCATTATCGCCTCGGCCGCTCAGGAAACCATCGCGGCCATCGACCGGCTGTTTCCGGAAAAACTTGAACAAGGGCCGGCTGAAGACGATGATGACCAAACGCTACGCCCTCTATCCGAGCGGAATTGGCGCTCCGTCCCGGCCAGGCAGAGCGGTTACATTCAGAACGTGGATAACGCAGCGCTCCTGCGCCTGGCGAGAGACAGGAAAACCATCGTGCGGATGGAGTACGGCATCGGCGAGTTCGTTGTCCGGGACACCACGCTGGTTTCACTCGCTTTAAAAGACCCTCCGGATCAAGAGATAATTGCCTCCCTGCAAGCGACTTTCAGCATCAGCAGCCACCGCACGGTGGAGCAGGATGCAGGCTTCGGCATCAGGCAGATCGTGGATGTGGCGTTGAGAGCACTTTCCCCCGGCATCATCGACACAACAACGGCCGTGACGTGCGTGGATTATCTTACGGCGATTCTGGCGCGGATTGCCCCTCGGCAAATCCCCTCAGCCCGCCGCTACGAGGACGGAAAGCTGCGAGTGATCGCCAAAGGGCCGAGCTTTGAAAGGTTGCTGGCCGAATCATTCGACCAAATTAGAAGCATCGCCAAAGGCGATGTCGTCATCATGTCGCGGATCCTCGGCGCCTTTCAAACCCTTGCCGGTTTGATCGCCGACCCGAATCGCAGGCGGGCGCTTCGCGATCAGGTGGAATGGGTCGCCGAGATGGCCGAGCGTACCGTGGAGTCTGCCCATGACCGTGCGAGGATAACCGCCCAGATAGCGCGCGTGCGCGAAGCGCTCGAAGCCGATGGGTGACCGGGTAAGGAAAAGAACGCGTATGTCAAATTCGACAATCGCCGACCTGCTGGCATTCCTTAAAACCTGAGGTCACTTTGCCGGTGCGGTATTGGAGCCGTACCGGTCGGCCTCCCAAGTGTTATCAGCGGACGGACTGCACGCGGCGCCGCTGAAGGATAACATCTAACTCCAGCTTAAGCCCCACGCT